>NZ_JARAVO010000112.1:0-29213 GCF_033792805.1 Streptomyces sp. PA03-1a | reverse complement strand
GACCCGGCGTCCCCCGCACCAATGGCCCCGGCGCCCGCCACCGGGCCCGAACCCGTGCTCAGCGCGCGCGGGCTGGTCAAGCGCTACGGGCACGTCACCGCCATCGACCACGCGGACTTCGACCTCATGCCCGGCGAGGTGCTGGCCGTCATCGGCGACAACGGCGCCGGCAAGACCAGCCTGATCAAGGCGCTCACCGGCGCGCTCGTCCCGGACGCCGGCGAGATCCGGCTGCACGGCAGGCCCATCAGGTTCGCCGGGCCGCAGGACGCGCGGGCGCACGGCATCGAGACGGTGTACCAGGACCTCGCCGTCGCGGCGTCCATGGACATCGCGTCCAACATGTTCCTGGGCCGCGAGATCCGCCGCCCCGGCGTGCTCGGCTCGGTGCTCCGCCTGCTGGACAAGAAGGCGATGCGCCGTCAGGCCGCCGACCACATGGCCGCGCTCAAGGTCGGCGTCGGCTCGATCACGCAGCCGGTGGAGACGCTCTCGGGCGGCCAGCGCCAAGCCGTCGCCGTGGCGCGCGCGGCCGCCTGGGCGCGCAGCGTCGTGGTGATGGACGAGCCGACCGCCGCCCTCGGCGTCAAGGAGTCCGGACAGGTCCTCGACCTCATCCGCCGGGTACGGGACAAGGGCATCCCGGTGATCCTCATCAGCCACAACATGCCCCACGTCTTCGAGATCGCCGACCGCGTCCACGTCCACCGGCTGGGCAGGCGGGAGGCCGTCATCAAGCCGTCGGACTACTCGATGGCCGAGGTGGTGGCCATCATGACCGGCGCGCTCGGCGTGCGACCGGACGGCGGTACGGTCGTGGCGGACAGTGACGCAGCCTCGGCCGCAGGGGTCGGGGGGAGCTGACCGACGGACCCCGGCATCCGCGGGGCCGACATCCGGAGAAAAGGTGGTCCATGACAGCGACCCGCAGACCGACCCTCGCCGACGTGGCCCGCGAGGTGGGTGTCAGTGCCAAGACGGTCTCCCGGGTGCTGAACGAGGACGGTCCCAGCTCCGCGGAGACCAGGAGGCGGGTGCTGGAAGCCGTGGCGAAGCTCGGCTTCCAGCCCAACCTCATGGCCAGGAGCATGCGGGTGGGCGGCCCCGACACCACCGTGGGCCTGGTGGTGCCGGACCTGGGCAACCCGTTCTTCGGCGCCGTCGCCGGCGGCATCGAGGATGCCGTGCACGGGCACGGACTGACGCTGCTGATGGGCTCGTCGGACGACGACCCGGAGCGGGAGCACGCGCTGATCGGCACCTTCCTGGCCCGCCGGGTCAGCGTGCTCATGGTCGCGCCCGCGGTGGGCGCCGACCACGCCCACCTCAAGTCCCACCGGGCCGCCGGGCTGCCGGTGGTCTTCCTCGACCGGCCCGGCAACGGCCTGACCGCCGACACCGTGGTCAGCTCCAACCGGGCCGGGACGCAGGAGGGCGTCGCCCACCTGATCGCCGGCGGGCACCGCAGGATCGGGTTCATCGGCGACCTCCCGGCCCGGCTGTACACCCGTCGCGAGCGGCTCGCCGGCTACCGCGCCGCGCTCGCCGAGGCGGGGCTGCCCCACGACCGTGCCCTCGTCGCCGACGCGCACGACCCGGCCGGCGCCGCCGAGGCGACGGCCCGGCTGCTCGCCCTGCCCGACCCGCCGACCGCGCTGCTGTCGGGCAACAACGTCATGACGATCGGGGTCATGACCGAGCTCTCCCGCGGCGGGCGCAAGGACGTCGCGGTGGTCGCCTTCGACGACGTCCCCATGGCCGCCATCCTCGAACCCGCCCTCACCGTCGTGGCCCAGAATCCGGTCACCATGGGCGAGTTGGCGGGCTCCACCGCCCTCGAACGCCTCGACGGCGACCGCACCCGGGCCCGTACCCTCCTGGTCGAGACCCGGCTCGTCCCCCGTGGCTCGGGGGAGCTGCCCCCGCCCGCCCGTACCCGCTGACCGCCGGGCGCCGCGCCGGGGGACCGGCCGGACCGCGCCCACCGAATGGGTCATCGGCCCCCGCCCGCAGTGCGCATTCCCGCCCATACCGATCGTCGTGACCTAGGGTGAGCGTCCTGTCACGAAAGGGTCGTGGTCGATGTGATGGCGGTGGCGTGCACGGGGGGCCCAGGCCGGAAGCCCCCTGCTGACCGGCGGTGCGGGCGATGACGGGGGCCTGGCAGGAGCTGGCGCAGGGCCTCGGGTCGGCGGGTGATCCGGCGCAGTTGCTGCCGGCCCGTCAGCAGATGGCCTTCACCCTGGGCTTCCACATCATCCTGGTGCCGTTCGGTGTCGCCCTCACCACGCTGATGCTCATCGCGAACCACCGCGGTCTGCGCCGCGGGGACGCCGACGCCATACTGCTGGCGCGGCGCTGGTCGAAGGTGGCCGCGGTGCTCTTCGCCGTGGGGGCGATCACGGGCACCGTCCTCTCCTTCGAGCTCGGCATCCTCTGGCCGGGCCTGATGCGCGGGTACGGCCCGGCCTTCGGGTTCCCGTTCGCCATCGAGGGGCTGTTCTTCTTCCTCGAGGCGATCTTCGTGTCCCTCTACATCTACGGCTGGGACCGGCTGTCGCCGTGGGCGCACTTCTGGACGGGCGTACCGGTGGCGCTCTCCAGCATCGGGGGCGCGGCCGCCGTCATCGCGGCCAACAGCTGGATGAACCAGCCCGGCGGCTTCACGATGCGCGACGGGAAGACCGTGGCCGTCCGGCCGGCGGAGGTCTTCTTCAATGGGGCGTTCCGGTGGGAGTTCCTCCACATGCTGCTCGCCGCGTACATCGTCGCCGGTTTCGCGGTGGCGAGCGTCTACGCGGTGGGCATGCTGCGGGGCCGTACGTCCCGCTACCACCGCACCGGGTTCCTCATCGGCTTCGTCACCGCCGCCGTCGCGCTGCCCCTGCAGGTCGTGGTGGGCGACACCATCGCCCGGTACGTGTACCAGGCCGAGCCCGCCAAGTTCGCCGCGGTCGAGCTGCTGCCGCGGACCGGCACGCACGTCCCGGAGACGCTCGGCGGGGTACTGGTCGACGGCGAGGTCCGGTACGGGCTCCCCGTACCGGACATGGCCTCCCTGCTGGCCGGATTCCACCCGTCCACCGAGATCAAGGGGCTCGAAGCGATCCCCGCGGACGTACGCCCCTCGGACCGGATCGTCAGCACCGTCCACCTCGCCTTCGACGTCATGGTCGGGCTGTCCTTCGCCCTGCTGGCCCTCGTCGTGTGGTTCCTCTGGCTGTGGTGGCGGCGGCGCTCCCTTGAACGGCAGCGGTGGTTCCTGCGCTGCTGCGCGGTCAGCGGGCTCGCCGCCGTGGCCTGCCTGGAGACCGGATGGATGGTCACGGAGTTGGGCCGCCAGCCGTGGACCGTCGTCGGCCACCTCCTCACCCGCGACGCGGTGACCACCCAGGGCAACCTGTGGCCGTTCTTCGGGTCGGTCGTCGTCATCTACGCGGCCGTGGGCGCCGGCGCGGTGACGGTGCTGCTGTCGATGAAACGGCGCTGGCAGGCCGGGGACGACGACAGCGTGGACGTCCCCTACGGTCCGCGCAGCGGTCCGGAACCCGTCGGCGCGCGAGCCGGGACGGAGGAGTGATGCCGGAAGCCGTCGCGGCCTTCCTCTTCCTCGGCGTCATCGCGTACTGCCTCTTCGGCGGCGCGGACTTCGGCGCCGGTTTCTGGGACCTGACGGCGGGCGGGGCCGAGCGGGGCCGGCGCCCCAGGCACCTGATCGACACCTCCGTCGGCCCGGTGTGGGAGGCCAACCACACCTGGCTCGTCTACTGCCTGGTCTTCCTCTGGTCGGGGTTCCCGGCCGCGTTCACCGCCATCACCACGACCCTCTACGTCCCGCTGGGCATCGCCGTCCTGGGCATCGTGCTGCGCGGCGCCGGCTTCGCCTTCCGCAAGGCCTCACTGCGCACCCCCGAGCAGCGGGTGTACGGGGTCGCCTTCGCCGCGTCGTCCGTCCTGACCCCGTACTGCTTCGGGTCGATCGCCGGGGGCATCGCCTCCGGGCGCGTGCCCTCGGCGGGCAACGGGAACGCCGTCACGAGCTGGCTGAACCCCACCTCGGTGCTCGGCGGCGTGCTGGCCGTCCTCGTCTGCGCCTACCTCGCCGCCGCCTACCTGTACGTGGCGGCCCGTCAGCAGCGTGACCACACCCTGCAGCGGCACTTCCGCAGCAGGGCCCTGTGCGCCGCCGTGCTGACCGGGGCCGTCAGCATCGCCGGCGTCTTCGTCCTGCGGCAGGACTCGCCGCACCTGTTCCGCCGCCTCAGCCACGGCGCCCTGCCGCTGGTGCTGCTGGCGGCGCTCTGCGGGGTTGCGACCATGGTCATGGTGTGGCGTGAGCGGACGAGGTTCCTGCGCGGGCTCGCCGCGGCCGCGGTCGCCCTGGTCGTGCTCGGGTGGGGCGTCGCCCAGTACCCGTACCTCCTCGGCACCCATCTGGAGATCGGCGAGGCCGCGGCCCCGCAGGCCACGCTGGCGGTGACGATCGGCGTCGCCGTCGTGGCCGGACTCCTCATCTTCCCCTCCATCGCGCTCCTCTTCCGGCTCGCCAACCGGGGCGCTCTGCGACCACCGGAAGGGGAACCGGCCGAGCCGCGGGCCTGAGGGCACGTCCTCCCGGTGCTCGTGAACGGGAGGCGATCGCGCGCCGGGTCACCGGCGGGCCCGGGCGCGCGCGGACGGGGAGATCGTGTCTCGCCGGGGTCACACCGGGCACTTCCGTGACCCCGACGAGCGGACCGAGGCCGCGGGCACCGTGGCGCGGGTTCCGGCCGTCATGCCGTCGCCGAGGGGCGAGTCCCGGGCCGAACGCCCCATCGGCGCCAGCACGCTGCCGGAGAGGAAGGTGCCGAGGCCGACGCGCGGCGCGTGGGTGGCGGTGGAGCGGGCGTCCAGGGGCGCGGGCAGGGTGACGGCACCGGACGTGCCGGCCCACATGATGACGTGGTCGCCCTTGTTCCGGACGGCGCCCACCCGCGCCTGGGCGGTGCGGCGCTGTCGGGGTGCCGGCTCCCGCTCGCCGGGACCGCGCGCCCCGTGTTCCGGTGTCCCCGGGCATGGCCGTACCGGTGATCCGGTCGGCGGGAACGCATCCGGTGATGACCGCGGCCCGGCCGGCGTACCCCCTGGGGAGGGCACGCCGGCCGGGCCCACCGGTCAGCCGGAGACGCCGAGCACGGTCTCGCCCGAACGGCCCGCACCGGTTCCGGTCACCCGTACCGTCAGCGTCCGTCCGTGACCGTGCGGGACCGTGACGAACGCGTGGGCGAAGCCCGCGGCCGTCGCGCGGCCGGAGCCGACGACCCGGCCGTCGAGCCGCACGGTGAACCGTTCACGCGACGACAGGCCGGCCGCGGTGACCGACGCCGTGGAACCGGCGGCCGCCTCCCGGGGCATGGTGTCGACCACGAACGGCGACCGGGACCCGGAGCCGTGCACCGGTTCGAGGTCGTCCCCGTCCACCGGCGGCACGAGGATCCGCCGCACCGCCAGGGCCTGGAAGATCGGGCCCTGGATCTCGTAGTACGCGGTGGCCCACAGCGGCCGCCCGGCGGGCACCGTGACGGTCCGGGAGATCGGCGCCCCCTCCTGCGGGCTGCGCGTGGTGGGGATGCGCTCGTCGAGGAGGAGCGAGCTGCCCGCGTAGATCTCCGGGCCCTCGCCGACGGTCAGGGCGAATCCCCCGCTGTACGCCGCGGGACGGTTGGTCACCGTCATCCTCAGCGGCGCGGGGCCGCCGTGGTGCTTCGCCGGGGTGCCGCGCCGGAAGGTCGCGTAGAACGGCTCCACCATCGCGGGCCGGCCGGTGCGCCCGGCACGGTCCTTGTTCCGGTACGTGGCCACGGTCGTCCCGTCGAGCACGAGGTCGAGGCGGTCCACCCCGGTCGTGTCGTAGGAGCGGGTGAACGTGTCCTCGGGATCGGTCTGCAGCGTGGCGAGGACCATGTCGCCGTTGGTCAGCTTGTAGCGCAGCGTCGGGAAGACCGGCACCTCCGAATTGTTGGTGTAGCTCACCTGCGCGGTGTGCGCCGTGGCGCGGTCCTCGGTGATGGACGCGGTGCTCGCCTTGACGGCGGTGGGCGTCCAGGTCACCGACTTGGTCTGCCCGGTGCGGCCGTGGCCTTCAACCACGGCGAGGGTGGCGGTGAGCTTCCCCGGCCTGGTCTCGACCGGGTCGGACTTCCAGGCGTACCAGGGCAGTTCGCCCGCGTCGACGGCGAGCGTCCGGTCCAGGTAGGTGCCGGAGGCGCCGCGGACGGTGATGCGCACCGTGCCCTTGCCCTTGACGGCCGTGGTCATCGCGGCCAGCGGGTTGCCGTCGAAGGCGTGGGCGTCGGAGTGCTCGGCGTCGCCCAGGACCAGCTTGGCGACGGTGAAGGAGCCGCCCGCGCTCCGGCCGCCGTACCTGACCTCCAGGGTCTGCTTCCCGGTGGCGATGTCGGCCGGGAGGGTGACGAGACGGCCCACGCCGCCGTCGTCGGTGGTGCGTCCGGTCGCCAGGACCCGGCCGCTGCCCTTCACCCGGATCTGGAAGTCGACGGCCGGGGTCAGGTCCTTCGCCACGACGACGGCGGACTGGCCCGGCACGGCGTAGGCGGGCTTGACGGCGACCGTGGGCCGGGCGCCGGGGGAACCACCGGGCGGGCCGGTACGCGGGTCACCGGTGACGGTCACGTACGTGGTCCGTCCGGTGTCCCCGTACGTGACGCGGCCGAGGTACACCGCTCCGGCCCGCAGGCCCTTCCAGGACAGGGTGACCGGGGTGGTGCCGCCCGCGTGCAGGGCCGCCGTGGCGGGCTGCGCGGTGAACGAGCCCTCCGCGCCCTCGTCGCCCAGGGCGAAGCTGGTCACCGTGAAGTCGAGCGGTCCGGACCCGGCGAAGAAGTCCACCTCGACCTCGTACAGACCGGGCTCGGGGTCCTCCAGGTCGAGCTGTTCGTCGGCGGACTCGGTGGCCGCCCGGTCGACCAGCGACGTGTCGCCGTACTCGTTGAGCCGGTACACCGACAGGTCCAGGTCGGCCGAGTCGTCGGCCGCGTCGAGGGCGAAGCGGGCGTGCTCCGTCCCGGCCGGCACCTCCACGACGTGGGTCCGCGCGGGTCCGCCGACCGTTCCCGAGTCCTGGACCCGCAGGCCGCGGGAGAGCCCGGTGAGGTCCAGCGGCACGTCGCGGTCCTCGCCGCCCTTGAGGGTCACGGTGGTCCGGCCGGTGCCGCCCGAAGCGGCGACCGCCGTGGGCGCCACCAGGGTCACCGGTCGTACGGCGAGCGCGCTGCGCACGCTCTGCTCACCGGCGCGCCAGGTGAGGTACCCCGTGGCGTACTCGCCCAGCGGCGCGGTGGTCCGGGTGAACGTCACCTTGAACGTCCTGGACTGCCCCGCCCCGGTGAAGGTCAGGGACCGCGGCTCGACGACGGTGTCCACGCCCGGGATCCGCACGGGGTCGGCGGTGAAGGTGCCGGCCCCCGTCGACGTCACGGTGCGGGTCACGGTCTGCCGGCCCGCCAGCGAACCGACGCCGATCGACGCCAGGTTGAGGTCGGACGGCGCGGGCGCCGTGCGGTCGCCCTTGACGGCGGCGACGTACCGCGCCCAGTCGTCGGGACCGTTCAGGTACAGCAGCCCGGGGTGCAGGTAACGGGTCGCGTCCACCTGGCCGTTGCCCTGGGCGAAGACGTCCTCCGACGCATCCCCCGCGCCCGTCACGGTGGGCCGGGTGGTGGTCATCAGCGCGGACTTGATCTCGGCCGGGGTCGCCTGCGGGTGCAGGCCGAGGTAGAGCGCGCCGAGACCGGCCACGTGCGGGGACGCCATCGAGGTGCCCGACATGAAGGTGAAGCTCGGCCGCCCACCGGCGGCGTTGGCGCCGTCGGCGAGGACGGCCACACCCGGTGCCGCCAGGTCGGGCTTGATCAGGTCGCCGCCGTCGGCCTGGACCGGGCCGCGCGAGGAGAACCCGGCGATCTGCGGGACCGCCGCCGACGCCAGCCGGTGCGGGTTGCCGTCCACCAGGGTCGCCGTGGGCGCGTCGGTGGCGGCGTACGAGACCAGCGCGTCGTAGCCGTCCGCGTCGACGGCGATCGTCGGGACGGCGTGGGTGTCGAGGTCCGTCGAGTCCGGCGAGGGGTTCACCAGGACCATCCCGATGCCGCCCGCACGCTTCACCTCGGCCGACTTGGCCGCCCGGTCGTACGTGCCGCGCTCGCACAGCACGATCGCGCCCTTGACCTTGGCGCCGTCCAGGCTGTCGGGACCGCACAGCTGCGGCCGGACGGAGATCGCGGTCCCGGCGCCCGAGGCGGCGACCAGCGGGCCGGTCACCTTGCGGCCGTCCGCCGGGAGCGAGACGGACGCGCCGAGCACGTTCTGGCCGTCGCCGAGCTCCACCGTGGCCTCGCGGGTCGGCATGGTGCTCGCCGCCGCGGTGGTGATCCACGGCGAGGCGTTGTCGACGGTGCTGTCGCCGGGGCCGGAGTTGCCGCCGGCGGTGGCGACGAAGATGCCGCTCGCAGCGGCGTTGCGGAACGCCTCGTCCACGACCGAGTCGGTGGTGAGGGCGCCGCCGGCCGAGCCGATGGAGTAGTTGATCACGTCGACGTTGTCGGCGACGGCCGCGTCGATCGCGGCCAGCAGGTCACCGGTGGCGCAGCCGTCGTCCGTGGTGTCCTTCGCGTCGGGGCCGCTCCAGCAGGCCTTGTACGCCGCCACCTTGGCGGCCGGCGCGACACCGGAGACCGGGCCCATCGGCACGCCGCCGAGGTCGGCGGCGACGCCGTTGGCACCCGCCGCCGTGCTGGCGGTGTGCGAACCGTGCGCCTCGCCGTCCCGCGGCGACAGGTACTCGCCGACCGAGGGGCCGCCGATGTGGGTGGCGCCGAAGTTGTCGACGAAGTAGCGCGCGGACACCAGCTTGGTGGAGCAGTCCGCGGCGGTGAACTGGACGCCCGCGGTGCAGGTGCCGGTGAAGGTCCCGCCGTCCGCCTTGCGGAAGGTGACCACGGAGCCGTCCAGGTACGGCTCCTGACCGGGCGCGGTACCGAGCGGCGCACCGGCGAACGAGGGGTTCTCCGGGGCGATGCCGGTGTCGACGACACCGACGACCACGCCCTTGCCGGCACCTGCGACGCCGCCGTTGGCGGCCCACACCCCGCTCTTCCCGCTGAGGCCCAGGTAGTCCGTCGAGTTGACGGCGGCCAGCGGCTTGCGCAGGTCGTCCTTGACGACCGACACCACCGTGGGGTCGGCGCGCAACGCCTCGACCTGCCGCGGCTGGAGCTCGGCCGTGAAGCCGTTGAGCGCGGCGGAGTACGAGGAGATCACGCGGGCGCCGACCGTCTTGGCCGCGTCGTCCTGACGCTCGCGCAGGTAGGTGCGGTAGGCGCGGACGGGGGCGGAGCCGGCCTTCAGGCCTTCGCCCTCGCGGGGGGCCGTGCGGGCTTTGCCGGCCACGCCGCCGGTGTACGTCGCCGCGGCCGGCTCGCGCAGGGTGACGATGTACCGCCCGGCGGACGGCGGTTCGCCGTTTCCCGGGTCGTGCGCGGCGAACGGCGCCGGGACGGCGGGTGGCGTGGGGACCGGGGCCGCGACGGCCGGTGCCGGGGCGGCCGCGGTGAGGACCGTCAGGCTGACGCCGGCGACGAGGGCCGCGAGTGACCGCGGTATCGCCGACCGGCGCGCAGGCGGATGGGCAGGTGGTGCCACCAAAGCTCCTTCATCAGGGGGTGGCCGGACAGCCCGGCCGGATGGAACGCCGTTCGGGCGCACACAAGTTCTAGCCGGGTGATCCTTTGGTGACCAACGTCCTGCGCTGCCGAAACCGGCCAGTGGCCAGAAGGGGCCACCGCCTTCCGGTCAGATCCAGTTGCGGCGGGCCGCGGCGACGCCCGCGCCGAACCGGTTGGTGGCGCCGAGTTCGGTGAACAGGTCCTGGATCCTGCGGCGCAGCGTCCGGGGCGACATGCCCAGCTGGCGGGCGATCGCCTCGTCCTTGACGCCGGCCGCGAAGAGCGCGAGCAGGTTCCGTTCCTCGTCGGTCGGCGTGCGGGACCCGTCCGCTGCGTCCGCCGGATCCCCCGGGCCCGCCGTCGGCAGGGTGCCGGATCCCGGCTCACCGGTCAACGGGGAGGCGGCGGCCCAGTACTTCTCGAAGAATTCACCCAAGGCCTCCAGCAAGGGCGGCGATTCGGTGTACAGGTACTCGGCGCTCCCGACCGACAGGCTCAGCGACACCATCGCTGCCGACCGGTCGGCCATCGCCAGCTTGATCGGCAGCGCCGGCACGACCCTGGCCTCCTCCCCGCGCGACACGAGGCTGCCCAGCTCCTGCCACCCGCCGTCGGCCTCGAAGCTGGCGGCGGCGTAGACCGCCCGCACCCGCACGCCCCGCCGTACCGCCGCCTCGTCGAGCGGCTCGTTCGGGGCGAGCAGGAACGGCGGGCGGTCCAGGGCGCACAGCTCGGTCCGCGCGGTCTGCTTGAGCCGGTAGTAGCGGTCCCCGACGGCCTCCAGGCCGCTGATCACGGCGGTGCCGGGACCGCCGTCCCTGGCCCTCCTGGCCGCGTCGAAGAGCACCCCGAGCGGGCCGGCCGCCTCGCGCACCGCGGCCAGCTGGCGCTCGCGCGACTCGACGAGCGCGCGCAGCGCGTGCCGGGGGTCCACCGTGAAGAACTCGCCCGAGGAGCGGCGGCTCATCAGCCCCGCGTGGTGGAGCTGCTCGAGGACCGCCAGCCCTTCGTCCGGCGTGACGCCGAGGGCGGCGACCACGTCGTCGACGGTCGTGCTGTCGCGGGACAGCAGGAGGCGGTAGGCCCGCTCCGCCACCGTGTCCACCCCGACCCACGCGAGCGGTGCGTCATTCTCCACGAGAGCATCCATTCCTGCCGTCCACGTCGCCGACGAGATCGAACCAAGAACAGGCGGCAACTTCAAAGCCGTGGGTCAGGTGACGTCGACGACCACCTTGCCCCGGGAGCCGCCCGCGGCCAGCAGGCGCTGGGCGTCGGCCGCGCGTTCCAGCGGGTAGGAGGCGGCGACCCGCACGGACAGCCTCCCGGCCTCGGCGAGCACCACCAGCGCGGCGAGGTCCGCCCGGTCGAGGCGGCAGAAGACCGGTACGACCCCCGGCAGCCCGGTCTCCGCGACGGAGGCCACCCGGGCCCCCGTACGGGCGGCGTCCGCCGTCGCGGCGAGGGTGCCGCCACCGGCGGTGTCGAGCACCGCGTCGGCTCCGCGCGGTGCCAGTTCCCGTACCCGTGCGGCGGCCCCCTGTCCGTAGGCGACGGGTTCCGCCCCGAGTGAGCGCAGGTGACCCTGGTCGGCGGGGGAGGCGGTGCCGATGACCCGGGCGCCCCGGGCCAGCGCGATCTGGACCGCGAGGGAGCCGACGCCGCCGCCCGCGCCGTGCACGAGCAGGGTCTCGCCCGGCCGGACGTCCAGCGCGCGCACCACCGCCTGATGGGCGGTGAGCCCCGCGAGCGGCAGTCCGGCGGCCTCGGCGAAGCCCATCCCTTCGGGCTTGTGCACCAGGGTGCGCACGTCGGCGGCGACCAGCTCGGCCAGTCCGCCGTGCGCGCGCTGCACGTCGCCGCGGATGTACCCGATGACCTCGTCGCCCGGGGCGAACTCCGGGGCGGCGGGCCCGGCGTGCTCCACCACGCCCGCGATGTCCCAGCCCGGGACGACGGGGAAGTACGTGTCGACGGCGGAGTCGAGCGCTCCCGCCTGGAGTGCCAGGTCGGCGGGGTTGAGCGCCGCCGCGCGCACCCGGACCAGCACCGAGTCGACATGGGTCCTGGGCGTGGGGAGTTCGGTGAGCTCCAGCACCTCGGGGCCGCCGTAGCGGCGGTAGACCACGGCCCGCATCACGCCCCCGGGAGGGCGATCGGCATGTCCATCAGGACGCGGTGGTGGACGATCTTCCACACGCCGTCCACCCGGTGCAGGTCGGTGTCGTAGTAGCCGGACTCGACCGGTTCCACCGTGCCCTGTGCGCCGAAGGCGCCCGCGGGCCACCCGCCGGCGGGCCGCGCGGCGGCGCGCGTCCGGAAGACGACGAACTGGGCGTTCATGTGGGCGCGGTCGCCGTCGACCTCGACGAGGTGGTCG
This sequence comes from Streptomyces sp. PA03-1a, assembly GCF_033792805.1. Classification (NCBI taxonomy): domain Bacteria; kingdom Bacillati; phylum Actinomycetota; class Actinomycetes; order Kitasatosporales; family Streptomycetaceae; genus Streptomyces; species Streptomyces sp. PA03-1a. The sequence continues at coordinate 17,111 of NZ_JARAVO010000112.1, read as the reverse complement.
GCGGTCACGTGGTGGCCGGCACCACCCTCCGGGTGCGGCGCCATGTAGTGCTCGACCGCGTAGGCCACGGCCGCCCCGCCGATGAGGGGCTCGCCGACGGGTTCGTGGCCGGCGGTACCGGTCCTGGCGTAGATCTGCACGACGGCGTCGTCGGTGAACAGGGCTCCCTGGCCCTTGCCGTCCCGTCGGTCCGTGGCGCGGACGTAGCGGGCCAGGACCTCCCGGACCTCCCGGACATCGCGCTCCGTGCGCTCCTCGCTGCTCATGTGTGATGGCTCCCCTTCTTCTCTTCCCGCGACTCGGGCACCGGAGCGGCCCCCCGAGCCGTCGGGCGTGCGTTCCGTCCCAGTGGACCAGGGGCCGCGCGGGGGAGCCATGACGCTTCTGACATGCGGCGATACTCTGGAGGTATGGATCGCCTGGAGACTCGTGAGCTGGAGTACTTCGTGGCCGTGGCCGAGGAGCTGCACTTCAGCCGCGCGGCGGAGCGTCTTGGCATCGCGCAGCCGCCACTGTCGCGGGCGATCGCACGCCTGGAGCGCCGCATGGGGGTCCGGCTGCTGGAGCGGACCAGCCGCCGCGTCGCGCTGACCCCCGCGGGCGAGGTCCTCCTGGACGAGTGCCGGCGGCTGCTGCGGGAGCTGGACGGGGCCGTGGAGCGCGCCCGGAGGGCGGCCGCACCGGCCCGGCTCACCCTGGCGGTACGGCCCGGTACGGGTTCGGGCCTGCTGGCGGAGCTGGTCAGGTCGTACAAGGGCGCCGCCCCGGAGCTCGTCTTCACCTACGACGGGGTCGGCGCCCTGCGCGACGGCACGGCCGACGTCGCGCTGCTGTGCGTCGGCAGCGACGACCTGACCGGCCTCGGGACGGCCGACGTGGCGGAGGAACTGCCCGTCGTGCTGCTGCCGCGCGGGCACCGGCTCGCCGCCCGCGGTGAGGTGACCACCGCCGAGCTGCGCGAGGATCCCGCCTTCCGGGAGGAGTGCCCGCCGGTGGGTCTCGACGAGATCGTCGACCGGGTGGCGCTGGGCCGGCTGGTCACCGTCGTCGGCTCGGCCGCCGCGGACCGTCTGACCCGGGACGTGGTCGCGGTCGCGGTCGTGGACCTGCCCGCGACGACGCTGGCGCTGGCCTGGCCCCGGCAGGCCGGGCGCCCGGAGGTCGCCGCCTTCGCCCGTACCGCGCGGAGCATGGCGGGCGTTCGCGGGGCGGGCGTTCGCGGACTGGGGGACCGGCCGGCGTGACATTCGTCGCACGGTGGCCGGTGGACAGGGGTGCCCCAATGTTGTTTATTCTTCAACCAGTGAAGCGCGGCCCGCCCTCACGGGCCGCGGTGTCCCTGGACCACGCAACCCCGAATCGCGGGGAAGGTCCTCCCTGAAAGGAACCACCTTGTCGATCAAGCTCGCGATCGTCTACTACTCCTCCACCGGCACCATCACCGAGATCGCGAAGGAGATGGCCGAGACCGCGGAGAAGGCCGGCGCCGAGGTCCGCCTGCTCAAGGCAGCGGAGCTCGCCCCGCAGGCGGCGATCGACTCCAACCCCGCCTGGGCCGCCAACCACGCCGCCACCGCCGACGTCCCCGTGGCCACCCCCGCTGACGTCGAGTGGGCCGACGCCGTGATCTTCGGCACCCCCACCCGCTTCGGCAACATGTCCTCGCAGCTCAAGCAGTTCATCGACACCCTCGGTGGCCTGTGGGCGCAGGGCAAGCTGGCCGACAAGGTCTACAGCGGCTTCGTCTCCACCGCCACCTCGCACGGCGGCCAGGAGTCGACCCTCCTCGCCCTGTACAACTCCATCCACCACTTCGGCGGCATCGTCGTGACCCCCGGTTACACCGACCCCGCCAAGTTCGTCGACGGCAACCCCTACGGCACCTCCCACGTGGACGCCCAGGGCAACAACCCCGTCAACGACACCACCCGCACCGCCGCCCGCATCCAGACCGAGCGCGTCATCAAGCTCACCGCCGCGCTGAACCGCGGCCTCGCGGGCTGACCCCGAGCCGACGGCGCACCCGCTGAGACGGACGTTCACGGGTGCGCCGTCCATCCACTCGGCGGCGCCTCCTCCTGTCGTGCCGGAGGCGCCGCCGACCCGTACCCGTACCCCGTACCCGCGCCGCGTCAGGCGCAGGGATTGCTGAGGTACACCCACCCCAGCGGATCCCACCGCAGGCGGCGCACCTCGACACCGTCGATCTCGGCGTCGTCCTCACGTGCGGCGCGGGACCGGGGGAGCGAGGCCCGCGCCAGCGCGATCGCCACCGCGTCCTCGGCGTCGTCCGCCTCGCCGACGACGAAGAACTGCCGGCCGACGGAGCCCTGGGGCGTGCGGAAGCGGAAGCCCACGAACCACCGGTCCTGGTCCGCGCAGCCGCCGTCCCCGCGGACGTCGGCGGTCCCCCCGTGACGGTCTCCGGTGCTGGACATGGCGGGTTTCCCTGCTCCTCGGCTGCTGAGGTCCATCGGCATGCGTCGCGTCGCCGGTGGGCGACGAGACTTCACGGTGACACGGCGGGAGCTCGGCGAAAAGGGGACAAAGTCCTCCCCCCATCCGGGGAACATTCCCCGCCACCGTCCGGAGGGGCCTCAGTCCCGCCCCCTTCCGGGGCCGGACAGGTGCTCCCGGAAGAAGGGAACGGCCTCGGAGACCGCGCGGTCGACGTACTTCGGTACGTCGTAGAAGTCCATGTGGCTACCGCCCTCGACCACCACGAGCCGCGGCCCGGGCAGGGGTGACGGGCGTCCGCCGGACTCAGCGGCCGTCCGTGGGTGGTCCGACCGGCTGCTGGGCCCACACCGTCTTGCCCTGGGCCCGGTAGCGGACGCCCCACTGGTCGGCGAGGCCCGCGATGATGAACAGCCCCCGGCCGTTCTCGTCGACGGTGCGCGCGTGCTTCACGTGCGGGGCGCCGGGGCCGGTGTCGCTGACCTCGCAGGTCAGCATCTGCTCGAGGACCAGGCGCAGGCGCAGGGGTGGAGTGCCGTACCGCACCGCGTTGCCGACGAACTCGCTGACGATCAGCTCGGTGGTGAACGCCGTCTCCTCCGCCACGCCCCAGGCCGCCAGCTGCCGGCGAGCCGCCGCGCGGGCGATCGGTGCCGCCTCGGCGCCGGGCGGCAGCGCGCAGGTCAGCACCCGGTCCGCGGGCAGCGCCCGCGTACGGGCGAGCAGCAGCACCGATTCTTCGCCCGCGTCCGTGCCGGTGGACGCCGACCCGATGGCGTCGCGCACCTCCGGCAGGGGCCGGGCGCCCGCGCCGTCCAGCAGCGGCCGCAGCGGCGCGGACGGCGCCAGGACCCGCTCCGCGAACGAGCTCGTCGCCATGGCCAGGGTGCTTCCCGGAGGGAGGCCGACGGTGGTCGCGGGGAAAGGGGCGTTGTCCTGTCCGCTGAGCAGGGGACCCGCGGGGACGGCCAGGGTGGCCGAGGTGCCGTCGGGGAGGACGACGACCGGCTCCGGCAGGCCTGCCCGGGCGACGGTGCAGGTGAGTTCCACCGGGTCGTACACCGCGATGGCGCAGCCGATGTCGATCGGCTCGAAGTCCAGTTGCGGCAGTGCGGCGGACGCCGCGGCGAGGCGGGAGGCGGTCTCGCTCAGCCGGGCCAGCAGCTCGTCCGGGGGCAGGTCCAGGGCGGCGAGGGTGTGGAGGGCCGTCCGGACCAGCCCCATCGTGATGGCCGCGACGATCCCCCGCCCGGCCACGTCCCCGACGACCAGCGCGGTCCGTGCGCCGGGCAGCGGGATCGCGTCGGACCACGCGCCGCCGCCCTCCACACCGGGCTGGTGCAGCCGGGCGACCTCCACGGTGGGCCGTCCCGCGGGCTGTCCGGGGAGCAACCGGCGCTGAAGGGTCGAGGCGATGATCCACTCGCGCATGTACTGCCGGGCGTTCTCGATGGAGAGGGCGGCGTGCGCGCACACGGCGGAGGCCACTGCCAGGTCGTCCTCGTCGAAGGGCTCCCGGTCCTGTTCGCGGTAGAAGCTGACCACGCCCAGGGCCTGGTCGCGCAGCGTCAGCGGGGCCACGATCAGGGAGTGGGCGCCGGCTCCCAGAATGGCGTCCGTCCGGGCCGGGTCGGTGGCCAGCCACGGGGTGTGATCGTCGATCGGCACCAAGCGGGCCCTGGCGTCGGACAGGGCGTCCGTGAACGGGGTGCCGGGCGGGAGGGGACGCACCTCTCCGACCGGGTACGCCGACAGGCGGCCCCGGAACGCGGCCCGACGCAGGGGAACGTCCTGGTGCACCGGCACCTTGGGCGGTTCCTCCCCGCGGACGACCTCGTCGACCATCTCGACGACGGCCGTGTCGGCGAAGACGGGCACGACCGCGTCCACCAGTTCCCGCGAGACGAGGCCCACGTTGGGCACGTGCCCCACCTGTGCGCGCACCTGTTCCAGAAGGTCCAGGCGGCCCCGTGCCTTCTCCCGGTCGGTGACGTCGACCGCGGACGCCACCAGCCCGAGCACGTCGCCCCGGGAGTCCTCCAGGCGGAAGTAGCAGACGGAGCGCATGCGGCACCCGCGCCGGTCCGGTGACCCGGGGCCGTAGGCGAGCCGGTTCAGGACCGGTTCCCCGCTCTCCAGGACCTGCCGCGCCACATCCGCCTCCACCTCGGGGCCGGCGAGGTCGTACACCTCGGTGAAGTGCCGGCCCAGCGGGTTCCCCGCCCGCGCGCCACCCGCCGCGGTGACGCCGGCGCTCATCCGGATCACGCGCAACCGCCGGTCGAGGACGAGCAGTTCCATGGGGGAGTCGGTGAAGACGGCCTTCAGGATCGCCACGTCCTGTTCCGACAGGGCCGTGTCCACCGCGGCGCGCACGCGCCACAGCACCGAGGTGCCGCGCAGCACCGGCTCGACCCGTACCGCGACGCCGCCGGGGAACCCGGCGCGCGGACGTCCGGCGTCCGCGGCGATCCCGCGCAGGAGCGCGCCCAGGGACCGGCCGACGGCCTCCTCGGCGGCGCACCCGAACAGCTCCTCGGCCGGACGTCCCCACTCGACCACCCGGCCGTCCTCGTCGACGAGGAGCAGCACGTCACCGCTGGGCATGGACCACGCACCTCCGGCTCCATGCCTGCCCGTCCCGTCCCGGCGGCAGGCCCGTCCGCGCGACAGCTCCGCCGATCGGCTCAGCCCGTACCGCCGCCGGACATGGCACGGCCCTTCCGGGCGGCGCTCCCCGGTACGGGACGCGCCCGGAAGGGCCGGGTGCCGGCGCTCAGCCGCGGCGTACCGTGATCGTCCTCTCGGTGGTCACGCCGTTGACGGTCACGCGGAGCACCGCGGTGCCGGTGCGCAGCCCCTTGACCGTCGAGGTGGCCGGGTCGTAGGCGATGACGGGCGCCCCGTCGTGGTGCCCGTGCCCGTCGTCGGCGCCGGCCACGTCGACGCGGCTGCCGGACCATGCGGCGCCGACCGGCCAGGCCACCGGGACGGTACGGGTCCCGTCCTGGGTGAGGTTCGCCGAGGCGTGACCCACGCCGCCGACGGTGAGCGTGGCCGGGGCGACCATGTCCACCGCGTCGGTGCGGGCGTGCACCTCGGCGCGCAGCCAGGTCCCGGAGTCACCGGAGGGGACGTCGAAGGGGTCGGTGACCCGGCCGTGGCGCGGGTCGATGCCCAGCATCGTCCAGCCGGTGAAGCCGCCGTTGTCGGGCGTGCTCGCCGGATTCTTGCCGGAGTTGCCGTTCACCAGGTACGGGACGCCGTCGATCCGCGTCGCGGAGAAGGCGCCGCGTGGCCGGCGACGAACGCGGCGGACTTGTGGCCCTCGGCCCGGAAGTCGGCGAGCCACTGCTCGACCAGGGCGGCCTCCTTGCGGTCACCGAGCTGGCTGGCCTTGTCCGGCAGCGGGTCCTCGGCCGGGTGGTGCTCGAACACCACGACACCGCTGACGGAACGGTCGGCGGCCGCGTCGCGGAGCTGGTCGTGCAGCGTCTGGAGCTGGGCGAAGCCGCCGCCGCGCAGGGTGCCGCTGGAGGAGTCCAGGGTGATGAAGCGGGTGCCCTCGACGTCGAAGACCGACGTGGTGTCACCGAAGGCGGCCTTGAAGTTGGAGGTGTTCCCGGGGCCCATCACCTCGTGGTTGCCCGGCACGTAGTGCCACGGGACGGTGCCCTTGGTGCGGGCGTGAACTCGTCGAGCAGCGTGCGGGCGAGTGCGAAGTCGGCCGGGGAGCCCTCGTCGACGAGGTCGCCGTTGATGACCAGCAGATCGGGCTTGGCCGCGGCGATCTCCTCCAGGGTCCGGCGGGCCGCGGCGACCAGCGGGCTGCCCGGGTCACGGGCGACGAACTGGGCGTCGGACATCACGGCCACGCGCAGCGGACGGCCGTCGACGGTGCCGTTGGTGACGACCACCGGGTCCTCGACCCGGGGCTGCACGGGCAGCTCCACGTCGGGGGCCACCTTGACCCGCAGGTCGCTGACGGTGACGGCCCCGGTGTAGGAGCGGGCGGCGCTGGTCTCCAGCAGCCGCACCCGCTGGAACGTCAGCGGGTAGGGGGTGCCCACGGGCACGGGGAACTCGACCTTGCGCCAGCCGGTCCAGGTGATGGTGGGGCCGTCCAGGTTGGCGGTCACACCGGCGGCCGTGCGGTACTGCAGGCGCGGCCACTCGCCGTTGCCGTCGCCGTTGATCCACATGGTGACGGCCTGCGGCTGGCCGGGCAGCTGGATCTGCTGCGGCGGCACGGCGTACTGGCCGCGGGTGGCCGTCGACCGGGTGAAGTCGTACGTCAGCTTCAGGCCGGGGGTGCCGTCGTGGCCCTCGGCCGGGGTGACGGAGCCGCCGGGAGCCCGGTCGTTCGCGGAGGTCCAGGAGGCCGCGTCCGACAGGTCCGCGAACGACTTCTCGGCGAGGCCCACGGTGACGGCGACGTCGGTGGTCAGCTTCCCGACCGTCAGGTGCAAGGTGGTGGACGCGCCGTCGGTCAGGCCGCGCACGGTGAAGGTCGCGTCGTCCGCGGGCAGCACCGAGACGACCCCGTCGCCGCCGGTGACCTTGACGTCGGACGCGTCGATCGGGGCGGAGTCGCCGAGCGCGTCGTAACCGGTGACGGTCAGCCGGGCGGTGTCGTCCAGGCCGTCGAGGGCCACCAGGCTGCTGCCCGGCGCGATCCGCACCGCGGGGGCGAGCACGGTCAGCTCCGCCGAACCCGTGGCGCGGTGACCGGAGGATGCCGTCACCCGGGCGGTGCCCGAGCGCCTGCCGGTGACGACGGCGGATCCGTCGTGCCCGGAGCGGACGGTCACCCTGCCGTCGCCCTGCCACCGCACCCGTCCGGCCGGCACCGGCGCGTACGTCTCGTCGTGGGCGAGCGCCCGCACGGTGCGGTGCAGCCCGGGGAAGACCTTCTCCGAACCGTCCGCGGTGAGCGCGGGCCGCACGCGGAAGCCGCGGACCGCGCCCGAGCCGGGCGCGGCGAACAGGCCCAGGCCGTTGGCGACCTGCCGCTCCGAACCGTCCGACGGGCTGTTGACCAGGCCCGTCGTGCTCTCGCCCGGCAGCCGGGCGGCCATGGTGGTGGAACCGCCGCCGTCCATGTTCAGGGCGTTCCGGGCGCCGAGGGCCTTCATGAAGGCGCCGAGCTCGTTGAGGTCCATGCCGCGGCTGTCGGTCTGCTTGCCGTCGATGGCGACCAGGTACATGGTGCGCCCGTCGGCGGAGAAACCGACGCTGGTGCGGGAGGTGGCGGTGACGGTGTCGCCGTCCGTGTGGTGCTTGACCGTGCCGTCCGCGACGAGGACCTGGCCGCCGCCCACCGCGACCGCGACGTCGCCGAAGTCGGCGCGCGGCTTGTAGGCGACGGTGACGGCGTCGCCCGGCGCGAGCCCGGCGAGCGCGTCGGCGCCCGCCTCCCGGCCGAGCAGCACGCTGGTGCCCGCGGGGATCGGGCCGCTGCCGACGGAGGCGCGCACCTCGGTGACCTTGCCGTCGCGCAGCCGGACCTCGGTGACCCGGTCCGCACCGCTGACCGGCTTGGTGCGCGGGGAGACCCCCCACTGGTCGGTGAAGAGCCCGATCCCGCCGGCCGCCAGGACGGGGGAGTTGACCCCGGACAGCTTCAGGTGCTCCGTCCCGCCGACCGTGACGTCGCCCTCCAGGAACACCTGGGCGAGCCGGCCGAGACCGTCCGCGCCGATGGCGACGGTCTGGTTGCGGCCCTCGGTGGGCGAGTTGACCAGGCCGTCCTTGCGCGACACCGCCGCGCCGACCGGGGCCTCGGTGTCGTTCATGTCGAAGTAGTCGCCGTTGACGGCGGCGACGGCGCCGGTGCGCCGGGCCTGCTCGGTCACCCGGGACTTCCCGGTGACCGTGCCGGAGGATATGTGGTCCACGCTGAGCCGGTCCTCGGCGAGGTCCGCGACGAGCACCTGCCCCCGGACCCAGCCGTCGGTCTCGAAACGGTCGAAGCGGGTCAGGTTCAGCCCGGGCGCGATCGGCGTGCGGGTCTCACGGGTGACGATCGACTCGCCGGGGGTGCTCGGGATGAGTCCGTGGCCGGAGCTGCCCGGCTCCGTCGCGCCCGCGGGCGCCGACACGAGCTGTTCGGGCGCGAACGCCTGGGCGGTCGTCATCATCCCGGCGCCGATGCTGAGCGCGGTGGCCAGGGCGAGCACGGCGGCACCGCGTCGTGCCGCGGAACGCGGGCTCGGGACGGCGGGCTGGAGGGGGAACGGCACTTGCTGACTTCTTTCCCTGTTGGGGCGGTGGTCGCCGTTCAGTTGATGTGCCGTCGGTGTCGCAGTGCCGATAAACGGGTGGTCATCCGGGATGTGCAAGGTGAACATCCGTCACCGCCGGCCCTGTGAGCTGCTGCGACGCCCTTGGGTGCCGGCCGAGGGATCAGCCCGCGGGGGTGAGGTACGTCCAGGTCTCCACGAGCCGGAAGCCCAGGGATTCGTACAGGGGGCGGGACATGGGGGAGTTCTGCGTGAACGCGTGGCGCGCCCCCGACGCGACGGCGTCGTGGAGCCGGGCCGTCACCAGTGCGCGGTAGTGGCCGTTGCCCCGGTGCCGCGGCGGCACCGAACCGTTGAACAGCCCCACGTGGTCGCCGGCCAGGATGTTGAACCCGGTCGCGACGGCCTCGCCGTCCACGTCGAGGGTGAACGCGGTCATGTCGGGGGCGTCGAGCAGCGCCGGGCGGGCGAAGGCGTCCGCGACCTCTCCGGGCATGCCGAACCCCGCCGCGAGCGCGGCGGAGTACCGCCCGGCCTCGGCACCGGTGAGCTTGTGCACCGTGCCGCCCCCGGGCGGTACGGCGGGCAGATCGGCGAGCGACGCGGCGTCCCACGCCAGCAGGGGGAGCGTGGGGCCGGCCGTACGGCCGAACCGGGCCGCCAGCGCGGTCAGTTCCGGGCCGGCCTCGCCGCGGACCTGGATGCTCCAGGGCAGACCCGCCGCCGACAGCTCCTCGGCGAGGGCCTCTGTCTCCCGCAGGTCCCGTTCGTGACCCGCGGACACCGTGTTCAGGAGGGCGACCGGCAGGCCGGTGCACACCAGCCGCCCGCCCTTCGGGCCGCGCCGCGTGAAGGCGCCGGGCAGGAGGTCCGTCAGCCGCTCCATGGCCCCGTGCAGGGCGTCCACCGCGGCATGGCTGATCATCTCGGTCACGCCGCGGAGGATACCCGGCCCTCCCGTACGGCTACGCCGCCGCCCGGGCCTTGGACGCGAGGACGCCCCCGCGGCGGCGCGGCGAGGGGACGTTCACGAGCAGGGCGGCGACGAGGGCGCCGGCGAGCGTGAGGCCGCCGGCCCACCCGAAGGCGGTGGTGAAGCCGTGGACGACGCCGGCGTCGGTGATGGCGTGCCGCTGTGCGGCGGTCACCCGGTCCCCGCCGTGCGCGGCGAGGCGCGCCGCGACGTAGTGGCCCGTCGAGGTGGTGGCGACGGTGTTGAGCAGGGCGGTGCCCAGGGAACCGCCCACCTGCTGCGCGGTGTTCACCGCCGCGGAGGCCGTGCCCGCGTCGCCCGGGGCGACCCCGGCGGTCGCCGTGGCCATGACGGGCATGAAGACCAGGCCCATGCCGGACCCGAGCAGCACGGCGCCCGGCAGGACGTGGGTGGCGTAGGCCGAGTGCGTACCGAGGGTGGTGAAGGTGAACATGCCGGCCGCGGCGACGGCCAGTCCCGGCACGATCATCGTCCGCGGCGCCACGCGGGGCAGTAGACGGGCGGAGACCTGGGTGGAGGTGAGGACTATCGCGGCGGACATCGGCAGGAAGGCGAAACCGCTCTTGAGGGCCGAGTAGCCGAGGATGTCCTGCAGGTAGTACGTGAGCAGGAGGAACACCGCGAACAGGCCCGTCATCGCCAGTCCCAGGGTCAGGACCGGACCGCCGTGGGCCCGCGTCGCGATGATGCGCAGCGGCAGCAGGGGATGAGCGGCGCGGGACTGCCACCAGGTGAACCCGGCGAGGAGCGCCGTGCCCGCGACGAGCAGGCCGGCCACCGTGCCCGACCCCCAGCCGTCGGACTCGGCCCTGCTGAGCGCGTACACCACGGTGACCAGACCGCCGCAGCCGAGGACGGCCCCGGGGACGTCGAGCCGCACCGCGCGGTGCCCGGCGCGGTCCTTGAGGAAGGCGACCGCGCCGGCCGCGGCGACGGCGCCGATCGCCACGTTGACGTACAGGCACCAGCGCCAGTCCAGGTACTGGGTCAGGACGCCGCCCAGGAGCAGGCCCATCCCGCCCCCGGCGCCGGCGAGGGCGCCGAAGATGCCGAACGCCTTGGCGCGTTCCCTGCCGTCGGTGAAGGTCGTGGCCAGCAGGGACAGCGCCGAGGGGGCGAGCAGCGCGGCGAAGCACCCCTGCAGGGCGCGGGCCGCGAACAGCATGGCGGGGCCCGTGGCGGCGCCGCCGAGCGCGGAGGCGGTGGCGAAGCCGACGAGGCCGGAGGTGAAGGCGTGCTTGCGGCCCACGAGGTCCGCGATGCGTCCGCCGAGGAGCAGCAGTCCGCCGAAGGCGAGCGTGTAGGCGGTCACGACCCACTGCCGGCTGCCGTCGGTGAGCCCGAGGTCGCGCTGGGCCGACGGCAGGGCGATGCTCACGATCGTGGCGTCGAGGACCACCATGAGCTGCGCCAGCGCGATCACGCCCAGGGCCCACCACCGCCGGGCGTCGCGTTCCGCCGGGGGTTCCTGCCGCGGGGTTGTCACAGCCGGTGTGGTCATCTCGGTCTTCCTCACGGATGTCGACGAGGGCGCGGACGCGCCACGGGCAGGCTGCCAAGTGCTTGACGGGTCAAGTATATCCTGAAGGTGTCGGGCCGGCGTCCGCGGCGGACGTGCATCCGTCACCGCCTTGACAGGTTACGAAGTGCTGGGCCATGCTCGTCACCAGTCAAAGCGGTGACGATTAGAGAACTGGGAGAACCCGATGGACCTGAAGCTCGAGGTTGTGGTGCTGCCCGTGTCCGATGTGGACCGGGCCAAGGACTTCTACGCGGCGCTGGGCTTCCGGCTGGACGTCGATTACGTCGGCGACGACGGCTTCCGCGTCGTCCACTTCACCCCGGAGGGATCCGGGGCCTCGATCCTCTTCGGTGACGGCGTCACCACGGCCGCCCCGGGCTCCGTGCAGGGCCTCCACCTGATCGTCGAGGACATCGTGGCGGCCCGCGCCGAACTGGCGGCACGTGGCGTCGACATCAGCGAGGTGTTCCACGACGCGGGCGGCGTCTTCCACCACGCCGGCGAGACCGCCCGGGTCGCGGGCCCGCACCCGGCGCGCGCCAGCTACGGCTCCTTCGCGACCTTCGCGGACCCGGACGGCAACGGCTGGGCGCTCCAGGAGGTCACGGACCGTCTGCCGGGGCGCTGACCCCCGACCACCCCACTCGACGACCTCCCGACCTTCCCCGACCACCCGACCCCCGGACTCCCGCGGTGCCGCGGATCCCCCTCCGCGGCACCGCGGGCCCGTGACCGGGTCCCCTCCGGCCCCCTTTGGAAGCAGGTTTTGACTTCCCCCCTCCTTGAAAGGAGGGGGTTCCTACGGCTCGCGCTGTAGGGGTTCCTGCTTCATCGCCGACTGCTCGCCCGGAGTTCTCCGTTGAGGTCTTACACCGGCTCCACAGGCCGACACCGTCAGTCCGACGGCCAGCAGGTTCTTCGCGGCGTTCACGTCCCGGTCGTGGGTCGTGCCGCAGTCGCAGGTCCAGGTGCGGACGTGCAGCGGCATCTTGTCCTGCAAGGTGCCGCAGGCGGAGCACAGCCTGGACGAGGGGAAGAAGCGGTCGACCGCGATCACTTCCCGCCCGTACCAGGTGGCCTTGTACTCCAGCATGCTCCGGAACTCGGCCCACGACGCATCGCTGATGGCGCGGGCCAGGCTCCGGTTCTCGGCCATGTTGCGCACGGCCAGGTCCTCGATCACGATCGTTTGGTTTTCACGAACGAGTCGGGTGGTCAGCTTGTGCAGCCCGTCACGGCGCCGGTCGGCGATGCGGGCGTGGATCTTGGCGACCGTCAGCCGGGCCTTGCGACGGTTGGCCCCGTCGCCCTTGGCCTTCTTCGCCAGACGCCGCTGCGCCAGGGCGAGCCGGGCGCGGTCGCGGCGTTCGTGTCGCGGGTTGGTGACCTTCTCTCCTGTGGACAGGGTCAGCAGGTGGTCCAGGCCGACATCGACGCCCACGGCGTTGCCGCCCGCGGGCAGCGGCGCAACGGATGGGTCCTCGCACAGCAGGGGCACGTACCAGCGGTCGGCCGCATCCTGGGACACGGTCACGGTGGACGGAGACGCGCCTTCGGGCAGCGGCCGGGACCACACGATGTCGAGCGGCTGCGCCATTTTCGCCAGGGTCAACCGGCCGCCCCGGAAGCGGAACGCGCTGGTGGTGTATTCCGCCGACTTCCTCGACTTTTTCCGCGACTTCAAGCGCGGGTACTTGGCTCGCTTGGCGAAGAAGTTCGTGAACGCCATCTGAAGGTGGCGCAGGGCCTGCTGGAGCGGTACGGAGGAGACGTCGTTGAGGTACGCCAACTCATCGGTCTTCTTCCAGGCCGTCAGCATCGCCGACGTCTGGTTGTAGTTCACCCGCACCTGGCGCGTCCACGCCTCGGTACGTGCCGCAAGGGCGAGGTTGTAGACCTTCCGCACGCAACCGAACGTGCGCGACAGCTCGGCCGCCTGCGCATCGGTCGGATAGAAGCGGTACTTGAACGCCCGCTTCACGAGGGTGGCCACGACTCACATGTTACCGCGTCAGTTTGCGGATTCTTTGGCGGAGCTGGGAGAAGGGGCCGCTCCGCCGTGGCGGCGAAACGGCTTTCGTTGCCCTGTTCCGCAGCGGTGCGATTCTTCCCCGCCTTGAAGGGCGGGGTTTCCTCGAGGGAGATGCGATGAAGACCGACGAAACGACGGATCAAGTGATGAGCGGTTCCTCCCGGGAGTACGACGTCGTCGTCATCGGCGGCGGACCGGTCGGCGAGAACGTCGCCGACCGGACGAGCGCCGCCGGACTGGCCACGGTGCTGGTGGAGGCCGAACTGCTCGGCGGCGAGTGCTCGTACTGGGCGTGCGAACCGAGCAAGGCGCTGCTGCGGCCCGTGGTGGCACGGGCCGACGCCCGCCGCATACCCGGCCTGAGGGGCGCGGTCGAGGGGCCGCTGGACGTGGCCGCGGTCCTCGCCCACCGCGACCGGCTCTCCGCCCACTGGAAGGACGACGGCCAGGTCGAGTGGCTGGACTCCGTCTCCGTCGACCTGGTGCGCGGCCACGGCCGCCTGGACGGGCCGCGGCAGGTCGTGGTGGACACGCCGGACGGCGGGACGGTCCGCCTGACCGCGCGGCACGCCGTCGTCGTCGCCACCGGGACCACGACGCTGCTCCCGGATCTGCCGGGGCTTGCCGAGGTGCGTCCGTGGACCAACCGCGAGGCGACGAGCGCCCACGAGGTACCGGGCCGTCTGGTGGTGGTCGGGGGCGGCGTCGTCGCCGTCGAGATGGCCACCGCGTGGCGGGCGCTCGGTTCCGAGGTGACCGTGCTGGTCCGGGGGAGCGGCGGACTGCTCGCCCGCATGGAGCCGTTCGCCGGGGAGATGGTCGCCGACGCCCTGCGCGACGCCGGTGTGGACGTACGGTTCGGCGCCTCCGTGACCGCCGTGGCGCGTGAGGTCGGCCCGGACGGTCCCGTACGCGTCACGCTGGCGGACGGCGGGACGCTGGTGGCCGACGAGATCCTCTTCGCGACCGGACGCGCCCCCCGCACCGCGGACATCGGCCTGGAGACGGTCGGCCTGGCCCCCGGCGACTGGCTGGCCGTGGACGACACGTTCCGGGTGACGGCCGTCGCCGACGGCTGGCTGTACGCGGCGGGCGACGTCAACCACCGCGCCCTGATGACGCACCAGGGGAAGTACCAGGCGCGCATCGCGGGAGCGGTGATCGGAGCACGGGCCAAGGGCGAGCCCGTGGACGACCGCAGGTGGGGCGCGCACGTCGCGACCGCCGACAACGACGCCGTGCCGCAGGTGGTGTTCACCGACCCGGAGGTCGCCTCCGTCGGCCTGACGACCCGGGAGGCGGAGGCCGCGGGTCGCCGGGTGGACGTCGTGGACTACGACATCGGGCGTCTCGCCGGGGCCGTGCAGTACGCCGAGGACTACCGGGGCAAGGCCCGCGTCCTGATCGACCCGGACCGCGGCACGGTCGTCGGCGTCACCTTCGTCGGCCCGGGAGTGCAGGAGTTGCTCTACTCGGCGACCGTCGCCGTCGCCGGTGAGATCCCGGTGGACCGGCTGTGGCACGCCGTCCCCGCCTTCCCGACGATCAGCGAGGTCTGGCTGCGCGTCCTGGAGACCTACCGGGACATGCGAGCGGCCTGACGGCACGTCATACGGCGAGGACCCGCCTTCCCGAGGGGAGGCGGGTCCTCGGTCACCGTACGGGTTCGGTGCCGACCGGGGTCAGCGGTGATGACGGGTGACGACCCGGTGCACGGCGCCGGCCATGGCCGCCTCGCCCTGGGCGTTGGGGTGCGCCGGTGCCGCCGGGGTCGCGGGGGCGAGGGACTCGATCCAGCGCGTGCCCGCCGGCGCGCACATGTCGTGCCCGATGGTCGGGGTGTAGGTGTCGGCGTAGCGCGCGCCCGCCTTGCGGGCCTGGGTGGCCAGCATGGCGTTGAGCGCCTTCTCCGTGTCGCGCAGGTAGGCGAAGTCACCGGCCGCGAAGGGCACCGTGGCGCTGGTGCAGGCCGATCCGTCGTCAGGGAACAGGTCCGGGTACCCGGCCACCACGACGCGGGCGTGCGGTGCGCGCCGGTGGATGTCGCGGATGACGGTGGCGACCTTGGGTGCGGTCTGCGCGACGCGCTCCGCGAGCTGGTCGTGGCCGCCCGCGGTGAAGTGGGCCCGGCAGGGGGCTCCGGTGGGGTCGGCGGACGTCAGGCCGGCGCAGGTGGCGATGACGCTGCTGAAGCCGATGTCGTTGCCGCCGATGCTGAGCGTGACCAGGTCCGTGCCGCGCTTGAGGGCGGCGAGCTGCGCCGGTGCGGCGCCCTGGGGCGCGATCATCTCCGCGGTGGTCGCCCCCGAGCAGCTGACGTCGGTGAGACGGGCGTTCTCGCGCGCCGCGACGAGCGAGGGGTAGTTGCTGCTCGACCGCAGGCACGTCGGGTCCACCTGGTCGGGGATGAGCGGGCCGGACGCGTAGGAGTCGCCGAGCGCGACGTAGTCCCGTCCACCACCCCCGTGGCCGGCCGGTGACGCGCCGGCGGTCCCTGCTCCGAAGCCCAGCAGCGTCACCATGCCCGTCAGGGCGGCAGCACCGAGTGCGACCCCGCGACGGGTGCCGGGCCGGGTCAGTGTTCTCTTCATCTGTGTCCGTTCGTCGTGGTTCCTGGCCGTCCGGGCCGCCGGACGAGGCGGCCCCCGGCTTCGCAGCGGTTCCTGCGGCGGCATCACGCCGCGCCCGCAAAATACTTGCTGCGCCAAGCAAGTAGATCATCGTGCCTTCGGGAGACGCAAACGCCGGTGCCCGGCGTGCCACCTGCCGGGCCGGCGCCCTGCACATCCCCGGCGGCCGTTCAAGCCACGCGATCTCGGGACATGACAGCGCCTTCCGTCACCTGTCTGCTGGTGGCGAGAGAGCAGACAGGTCGACGGCCCCGCCACGACGAGGTGATCCCCATGAGCACGGACGATCCGGCACGGCTCCACGGTGCACACCGCAAGGACCGGAGCGCCCACCCTCCCCGGCCCCCATGGCGGCGCGGGCTGCTGGCCTGCGTGCGCGCGCCCTGGACGGTCGCCTGGCTGGTCGTGGGGCCGGTGTACGAGTGGACGGTCCCCGGCCGGGCCCGCAGGCGCCGTGCCGGGGGACCGCTGCCCGCGCCGGCCTGAGAACCGGCGGCCGCGTGCGGCGGGTCAATCCTCGGCGGGTGTCTGCGCGTTCCGCCAGACCGTCAGGTCGACCGTGGCGTAGTCGTTGTCCGCATCCTCAGGGGAGTAGCCCCGTACCGTGACGAGCGCGATGTGACCGGCGGCGGTGACCACGCAGATCCGGCTGCCCCTGACCGCGTTCTTCCGTGAGATCTCCTGGGAGTACCGGGTCACGGAGCGGCACGTGGCCAGCGACCCGGTCTGACGGCTGGTGAGCAGCACCAAGGTGTTGCCTTCGGGGGTGGCGAAGCCCCAGCCGCGCGCGCCCCAGGCGTAGCCGAAGTCCCCTTCGTAGTACGGGCCGACCCTGGGGTGGTACGGCTTGGGCGGCAGCTCGGAGAGGGAGATGGTGTACTGGTAGGGCAGGTCGATGCCCTTGTACGACGTGGACGGCGGGTCCGCGTCCAGTGCGGCGCTTTCGCCGCCGCCCGGAGCGGTCCGCGACGCGGAGTCGCGGTCCGGCGCTCCGGCCCCGCCCGGTTCGCCCGCCCCGTCCACGGTTCTGCCGTACAGAAGGAGCGCGCCGACGCACGCCGCCGCCAGACCGGCGATGACGGCCACGACGAAGCCCGGTCCGCGGCGCCGGGCCGAGCCGGCCGCGCCGACCAGGCGCCGCGTGCCAGACGCCTATGTAGACGTGCACCGCACGCGTAGCACCCGAGATCAACACCAACGCGGACAGAGTGAAAAAAAAAAAAAAAAAAAAATA
>NZ_JARAVO010000111.1:0-29351 GCF_033792805.1 Streptomyces sp. PA03-1a | reverse complement strand
ACGCTCCCCCAGCCGGCACTGGGAGGTACCCCCACCCCACGCTGCGTTGTCGAATCGTCCGAGCAGCCCACTACGAGGACGGCTCTCCGCCTTGTGATGCCCCGCACCTGGGGCACCTCCCACCGGAGCTGGGGGAGCTCCTTCGACGACACGGCCCAGGCCGGTGCCTGCTCGCCCGCGGCCGATAGGCTGAGGTGGGGGAGGCGAGGGCCCGGAACCCTGCTGGCCTGCGTCTTTTCCCGACGCTGAGATCGTTCCCGTCCCGTGAGGATGCCCGTGCTGCCCCGTGGCCCCGGCCGCCGGCCCGTCGCCCTGCCGACCTGGCTGGCCCATCCGCTGCGCTGGCAGCGAGGGCCGGTGCCCTGGCCCGCCGTGCTGCGCGGGGCGCTGGCGGCCGGGCCCCTGCTCGCGCTGGGGATCGCGCTGGGACGCGTCGAGATCGGGGTGCTGGCCGGACTCGGGGCCCTGTTCGCGGGCTTCAACGACCTTCCCGGCACCCGCAGGACGGGCGTCGTCCACATCGGGCTGCCCGCGCTCGTCGCCGCGCTCGGCGTGCTGGTGGGTGCCGCGACGCAGGACGCCCTGAGCGGGTGGTGGGGGCTGCCGGTGCTCTTCGCGGTGGGCGCGGTGTCGGGCGCGGTCAGCGTGATCGGCCCGGTCTGCTCGCGGGCCGGGATGCAGGGGCTGGCCGCCATGGTGATCGGTATGGGCCTGCCGCTGCCCGGCGGGCCCTGGTACAAGGCGCTGTGGTTCCTCGCCGGGGCGGGCTGCCTGCTCCTGCTGCGGCTCGTGCTGCGGCCGCCGCGCCCGTCCGGCGGGGCGCTGGAGGGCGAGCGCGCCTCGCTGGCCCGGATCTTCGACGCCCTCGCCGACGCTCTCGACGCCGTCGGCGGACCCGGGGCGGAGGCGGCGCGGCGACGGCTCAGCGCCGCCCTGGACCGCGGTGACGAGGCGGTTCGGCTGCGCCGGCTCAGCCGGCGTCTGCTGCGTACCCGCGCACGCCGCGACGAACTGCTGCTCGCCGAGCGCTTCGGCGTGGCCACCGAGCTGACCGACGCCGCCGCGGCCCTGCTCTGGGAGGCCCGCCCCCTGCCGCCCGGGACCGGCGACGGCCCGCGGCGGCTCGCGCGGGCCCTGCGGACCGGAACGCCGCCCGGCCCCCTCCCGGCGCCCGGGCAGGCCACCCCCGCCCGCGCCGCCTTCGACGCGATGCTGCTGCACGCCGCCGTCGTCTTCGCCCGCACGGTCCCGGACACGGACCGGCCCGAGGAGGCCGCGCCGCTCCCCGCCCGCCGCCCGGCGCCGCTGCTGCGCCGCCGCGTCCTCGGCCCCGTGGGCCGTGAGTACGGGCTGAAGGTCGCGGTGTGCGTCACCGCCAGCGCGGCCGTGGCCCTGGCCCTGCGGGCGGACCACTGGTACTGGCTGCCGCTCACGGCGGCGTTCCTGGTGAAGCCGGACATCGGCCCGCTGTTCTCCCGGGTCGTCAACCGCTGCTTCGGCACGGCGCTCGGCGTGCTGGTCTTCGCCGCGGTGGCCGCGGTCCTCGGGGGCGGGATCTGGTGGACCGCGGTCTGCGCCTCGGTGGCGGGCGCGCTGCTGCCGTTCGCGGCCCGCCACTTCGCGCTGCAGACCTCCGCCGTCACGATCATGGTGCTGGCGTTCGTCTGGGCCGGCGGCGACACCCAGGCCGCCCTGTCCCGCCTGCTGGACACCGCGATCGCCTGCGCGATCGTCGTCGTCGTGGGCCACCTCCCGCGGCTCGCCGACCCCACCGCGCGGGTCGGCCACCTGGTGGCCGTCGCACAGCGGCGCACCGGGGACTACCTCGACCACGTCCTGACCGTGCCCGCCGGCGAGCGGCCCGAGGAACGCAGGGTGCTGCGGCGGGCGGCCTACAGCGCCCTGGGCGAGGCCCGCGTCGCCGCCGAGACCCTGGCCGCCGAGCTGCCCTCGCGGCACGGCGGGAACGGCGACTGGTTCCGGGTGGTCGCCGCCTCCGAGCGGATCGTGGACGCGGCCACCGCCTGCGTCGTCCGAATGGAGCAAGGGGCCCCGCGTCCGTCGGCCCGCGAGGGGGCGCAGGTGGCCGCCGCGCTCACGGCGGTCGCCGACACCCTGGACGGCAGGGCCCCCGCCGCGGGCCCTCCGGAGCTCCCGGTGGCCCCCGAGTGCGAGACGCTCGCCGACGTCGTAGCCGAGCTGCACTTCATCCGCGCCATCGTGGCGGGCCTGCCCGTGCCCGCGCGGGGCAGGCGCACCACACGGCACCCCGCCGCGACCGCCGCGACCGCCGCGGCCGCGGGCCGGGAGCCAGAGGCGGACATTCGTCGCGATCAAGACGGGTGAGGGGCTAAGGTCGGGCCAGTCGGCGACACCGGGAGGTTGACGAGGTGGCCGTATTCCTGCTCGGGGTGGGGGCCGCTTGCTGTCTGGGGCTGGGCTTCGTGCTCCAGCAGCTGGCCGCCCAGCGTGCCCCGCTGTCCGACTTCCTCTCCTTCAGGCTGCTGCTGGACCTCATGCGCATGCCGCAGTGGCTGCTCGGCGTCTTCCTGATGATCTGCGGCATGCTGCTCAGCGCCCTCGCGCTCACCAAGGGCGAGGTCTCGCTCGTCGAACCGCTGACCGCGACCAACCTGCTCTTCGCGATGGCGCTCTCCCGCCGCCTCACCGGCCAGAGACTCGGGTGGCACGGCTGGTCGGGCGTGGCGCTGCTGGCGCTCGGCGTGACGGCGTTCATCGTGGCCGGCCGGCCCTCGGGCGGCGGACCGCTCGCAGGGGCGCTGCGGCACTGGCTCGTGGTCGGCGTCGTCGTCGGCCTGGCGCTGCTCCTGGTGGGCTGCGCGCGGCGGCTGCGCCCGTCGCCCGAGGCCACGGTGCTGGCGCTCGCCGCGGGCCTGCTCTACGGCCTCCAGGACGCCCTGACCCGGATCTCCGGCCAGGTGGCCGAGGACGAGGGCGTCGGCGCGCTCCTCATGCACTGGCAGCCGTACGCCGTCGTCGCGATGGGCCTGACGGGGCTGATGCTCGTGCAGAGCGCCTTCGAGACGGCCCCGCTGCGCATGTCGCTGCCCGCGCTGACCGCCGCCCAGCCGCTCGCCGGGATCGCCTGCGGCGTCGGCTTCCTGGGCGACCGCGTGCGCGTCACGCCGGGCGCGCTGGCCTGGGAGGCGGCGGGGCTCGCGGCGATCGCCGTGGGCGTCGTGCTGCTGGGCCGGCACCCGGCGATGCCCTGCGCGCACGGCACGTCCCGGAAGGACGCGGCCGACGTCGGCGGATCCGGCGAGGAACCCGTCAGGATCGTCCACTGACCACGTGACCACGTGACCACCGCGGTCGCCCGGCGCGCTCACCCCGTGAGCAGCCGGGCGACCGTCGCGATCGGCGGCCACGACCACTGACCGGCGCGTGCCACCAGGAAGTGCCGGCGCGTGCCGACCAGCGGGTCCAGCGGACGGGTCACCACGTCGTCGCGCTGCCGCTCCACCCCCGACTCGGCGAGCAGCGCCACACCGAGCCCCGCCCCGGTCAGCAGGTTCACCAGGTGCAGGCTGTCGACCCGGTGGACGATCCGCGGGGTGAAGCCGGCCATCGCGCACACCCGCTGCACCAGCTCGTCGTCGTCACTGCCGCGGGAGTTGGTGATCCACCCGGCCCCGGACAGCCGGCTCAGCCCGGACAGCGGCACCGGCCCGCCCGGCCCCGGGTCGCCGGTGTGCCCGGACGGCAGCAGGAGCACCATCGGCTGGGTGGCGAACTGCCGGGCGCTGAGGCCGTCCGGCACCGGCCGCGGCACCAGGCTGTAGTCGTAGACGATGCCGAGGTCGACGTCCCCCGACAGCAGCAGCGCGAGGGTCTGCTCCGGCTCGTGCTCGTACAGCTGCACCTCGACGCGCGGGTGCTCCGCGCGGAGCCGGCCGAGCGCGGGCACGACCGTGGGCTCCACGGCGCTGACGAAGCTCGCCAGCCGTACCCGGCCGGCCGGGCCGGACGCCCCGCGCAGCTCGGCCCGGGCCTCCTCGACCGCCGCGAGGATCCCCACGGCGTGCCCGACCAGGCGCTCGCCCGCCGGGGTGAGCCGTACCCGGCGGCCGACCGGGGTGAGCAGCCTGGTGCCGACCTCCTGCTCCAGGACGGCGAGGTGCTTGGAGACGGCGGAGGTGCCGTAGCCGGTGCGCTCGGCGACGGCGGCCATCGTGCCCAGGCGGCTCAGCTCGACCAGCAGGCGCAGCCGGCCGAGGTCGGGGAGCTGGTCGGGCGCATCGATCATCCACCGATCGTAAACAATGCGTCCGCCAATGACGCGTGGACAGAAACAACGGGCGGCGTGTCCAATGGGGGCCGTGTCCGAGCCGCATACCTTTACGACCCGCCGCATACCTGGCGCCGTGCTGATCCTGGCCGCGATGACGGTGCTGCACACCGGAAGCGCCCTGACGACGGAACTCTTCGACGAGATCGGCCCGGCCGGCACGACGTGGCTGCGCGTCGGTTTCGCCGCGGTGCTGCTGCTCGCCTTCACCGGCCGGTCGCTGTGGCCCGCGCTGCGCGCCGCCCCGCGCCGGGACCTGGCGGCCGTCGTCCTGCTCGGCGCGGTCAGCGGCGGCATGATGCTGCTCTTCTCGGAAGCCGCCGACCGCATCCCCCTGGGCACCGCGACCGCGCTGGAGTTCCTCGGACCGCTCGCCGTCGCGGTCGCCTCCTTGCGGCAGCGCCGTGAACTCGCCTGGCTGCTGCTCGCGGCGGCGGGCGTCCTGTGCCTCACCTCCCCGTGGCAGAGCGGCGCCGACCTGGCGGGCGTCCTGTTCGGGGTCGCCTCCGGCGCGTGCTGGGCGCTGTACGTGATCGGCACCCAGCACGTCGGCAGCCGCTTCTCCGCGCAGCACGGCCTCGCCGTCTCGCTGGGCGTCGCCACGGTGTTCACCGCGCCGTTCGGCGCCCCGGGCGTGGTGGCGGGCGCCACGTGGTCGGTGCTCGCGGCGGTGGCGGGCATCGCCGTCCTGATGCCGCTGGTGCCCTTCCTGCTCGAGATGAAGGCCCTGCAGCGGATCGGCAAGACCGCCTACGGCACCCTCGCGGGCATGGAACCCGCGGTCAGCCTCCTCGCCGCGATGGTGCTGGTCTCCCAGGTCCCGACCGCCCTCCAGGCGGCGGGTACGGCCCTGGTCGTGGTCGCCGGCATCGGCGCCGCCCGCGGCGAGAAGCGCGCGGCGGGCCGCTCCGGCCGCGAGGTCACCCGCAGCGAACCCCCCACCCCCGCCCCGGCCGCACCGGCCCCCACCCCCTGACGGCGACGGACGGCCGGACGAGGTGGGGGTCGTGGGAACCGCACCGCAAGCGGGGCGCGGAGGACGTCCCCTCAGTCCTTGCCGAAGTGCTGCAGCGGGAAGCCGCCGTTGCTCAGGACGCGGTGGGTCAGGGCGCCCGCGAGGGAGGTGAGGCGGTCGACGGCGGCTGCGCCGAGGTGTTCGTAGGGGGCGCGGTCGAGGCGGTCGGTCACGCCCTCGATCTCGCGGCGCAGTTCGACGCCGCGGTCGGTGAGGTCGCCCGCCGCGTCGAGGAGACCGCGCTCCCGGAGCCGGTCCTGGGCCGCGGCCCAGTCCTGCGCGGACCAGCCGCGGCTGCGCTGCACGAAGCGCGGGGTGAAGCTCTTGCCGGTGGCGGTGTGGGTCACGAGGGCCTCCAGACCGTCGAGGCCCGCGGCGGCGAGGGCCGCGAGGTGACCGTCTCCGCGGTGCTCGCGCAGCAGGGTGGCGGCGTGCCAGAGCGCGAGGTGGGGCCGGTCCGGCACCGGCAGGTCCGCGTTGGCGGCGTAGAGGGGCCTGGCCCCGCGCGTGCAGGCCTCGGCGGCGCGCAGCGCCAGGTGCGCGGCGTCGGCGAGGTCGGCGGAGGCGATGACCTCCGGTCCCAGCAGCCGCGTCAGTACGGCGTCGGCCACCCGCAGCCGGGTCCCGACGATCGCGTCCGGGCTCGCGATGTCCCAGGCACGCGGGATGACCGGGGCGACGATCGCGTGGTTGAAGTTGTAGAACGTGGCGGTGACCGTCCCCGCCGCGACGGCGCCCAGCGGGGCCGCCCGCCCGGCGAAGTAGGCCATGGCGCCTCGCTCCAGGCCGAGCGCCGAGAGTTCGTCGTCGTACTCGGACGAGAAGTACACGACCGAGTGCAGGGGGTTGAGGGCGTTGTGGCAGCGCCGGCCCGCGCGCGGTTCCAGCGCGGGGGCGGGGACGGTGGCGGTCATGGGCAGCAGGTTACCGACCGGTCGGCATGTCGCCGAGGCCGGGACCGCCGAAACACGGATTCCGTCGCCCAAACGGCCATCGCCACCGATTCCGTGGAAAGCGTGGCGCGGAGTTGCTCATATGACTAGTCTCGGCGTCCTGTAGCCGCGAACCCTTCGGAGGCCGCCCGTGCCAGCCGCCGACCGTGCGCTTCCCGTGACCGGGCGCACCCGGCACCGCCGCCTCCGGGAGCAGGGCAGTGTCTCCCGCGACGACCTGGACGCCGTGCTGGGCGCGGGGTTCGTGTGCCACCTCGCCGTCGTCGTCGACGGCACGCCGCTGGCGGTGCCCACCGCCTACGGGTACGACGCCGCCACCGGCACCCTCTACCTGCACGGCTCCGTGGCGAGCCGCAGCCTGCGCCCGGCCCCGGGCGCGCCGGTGTGCGTCACGGTGACGCACGTGGACGGCCTGGTCCTGGCCCGGTCCGTCTTCGAGCACGGCGTCAACTACCGCAGCGCGATGGTCCTCGGTACGCCCCGCACCGTGACCGGCCCCGAGGAGAAGCTGCACGGCCTGCGGGTGCTCACCGAGCAGTGCGCCCCGGGGCAGTGGGACCACGCCCGCCGGCCGGACCGCCGGGAGCTCGCCGCGACGACGCTGCTGGCGCTGGCCACCGACGAGGCCTCGGTGAAGCTCCGCACCGGCCCGCCCGAGGACGGCGACGGGCCGGACGCCGCGCTGCCCGTGTGGGCGGGCGTCCTGCCGCTCACCACCGCGTGGGGCACGCCCGTCCCCGACCCGGCGCTGCGCGACGGCGTGCCGCTGCCGCCGCACCTGGCGGCCCTGACGGGGCTGACTACCGGTCCACCGTCCACGTGAAGCGGGGCTCGCGGCCGTCCAGGAACGCGGCCACGCCCTCCGCCGTGTCGTCGCTGCCCTCCGCCTGGCGGGCCCAGTGCCCGACCCGCGCGGGGTCGGGTCCGGGCGCGGTGAACTCCTTGGCCGCCGCCTGCGTCAGCAGCGACCGCGAGGCCAGCACCCCGGCGAACTCCTCGACCCGCTTGTCCAGCTCGTCCTCCGCCAGCACCTCGTCCACCAGCCCGGTCCGCAGCGCCCGCTCGTGACCGATCAGCTCCGCGGAGAACAGCAGGTGCTTCGCCGTCGAGGGCCCGACCAGCCCCGTCAGCCGCCGCGTGGAGGACGCGGGGTAGACGATGCCCAGCCGCGCCGGGGTGACCCCGAAGCGCGAGCCCTCCGCGGCGAACCGCAGGTCGCAGGCGGCCGCGAGCTGGCATCCGCCGCCCACGCAGAAGCCGCGGATCACGGCCAGCGTCGGCTTGGGGAACCCCGCGAGCGCCTCCTCCGCCTCCACGGCCGCGGTCTGCGCCGTGCCGGAACCGCTCGCCGGATCGCGCAGGTCGGAAATGTCCGCTCCGGCGCAGAAGGTGCCGCCGGCGCCGGTGAGCACCAGGACGCGCACGGCCGGGTCCGCGGCGAGGCCGTCGAGCAGGCCGGGCAGCTCCCGCCACATCGCCACGGTCATCGCGTTGCGCTTGGCCGGATTGCTGATCGTCACGGTGGCCGTGGCGCCCGCCGTGTCCACCCTCAGGCCGGGCCCGGACGGCTCGGACATGCCCGCATCCCTCATCTCGTCGTCGACCCGGCTGCCCGGAGATCGCGGCGGCCGCCGGACGGGGATCCTATCCCGGTCCGTGCCACGGCAAATCGGGTATATGAGCAGTAGCTCCCGACTGGCTCCCGACGCGCGCGAGGAGGCGACGGCCATGACCCCGTTCAAGGGACGCAAGAAGCATCCCGAGCCCCCTGAGGCCGGGATCAAGCGCAGCTTCGGCTGGGTCGCCGCCCTCGGGGCGGTCCTCGTCGTGGGCGGCCTGGTCGGGCTGTTCTACGTGGGCTTCGCCACCATCACCTCGATGCTGCTCTTCGGCTGGCTGCTGCTGGTCGGCGGCGTCGTCGGCCTGGTCCAGGCGGTGCAGAACCGCAACACCAACTTCTTCTGGCTCGCCCTGGTCGTCGCGGCCCTCTACATCGCCGCCGGGGTCGTCGTGATCCGCAACCCCGAGCAGACGGCGGCCGCCCTCACCATGTTCGCGGCCCTGCTCTTCCTGACCGGCGGGATCTTCCGCCTCTTCGGCGGGCTCGTGGTGCGCGGGCCGCACATGGTGTGGACGCTCATCCAGGGCGCGATCGGCATCCTGCTGGCGGTCCTGGTCCTGGCGAACTGGCCGGAGAGCAGCCTCTACGTCATCGGCGCCTTCTTCTCCCTGGCGCTGCTCTTCGACGGGCTGGGGCTGCTCGGCGCCGGCCTCGGGGGCCGCCGGATCGTCGGAATGGTCGCCGATGCCCGGGACGCCCCGCTGACGCGTCAGTGAACCGGAAGTACCAGATCAGTAGGGGCTCACGGGCCCGACACGTCCGATCGCCTTGAGTCGGAGGTGGTCGAAAGGTGCGGATTTACGGTCAGCGGCTCGGGGTGGACCCGTCGGCTGCCGACACTCGATCCGTGAGGCGGACCTCGCCGCCGCCGCGGGCGGCCCGCGGGGGCCGCGGGGTGCATCGCGAATGCAAGGGTGAAGACCGCCATGGACGTACGCGGGAGCGTCCCGCCCTCCGAACCGGTGCCCCCGATGGCGCCGGATGTCCCGCGCCCTTACGAGGGCGTGTGGCGCTTCACCGCCCCCGCGCTGGACTCCTCGGTGCCGCAGGCCCGGCACGCGGTACGGGACCTGGTCGTCCGCCAGGGCGTGCCGGTCAGCGAGGAACTGCTGCACGGCCTGCTGCTGATCGTCTCCGAGCTGGTCACCAACGCGGTGCGGCACGCCGCACTGCTGTCTCCCGAGATCGCCGTGGAACTCGCCGTCGGAGTGGACTGGGTACGGGTGGCCGTCGAGGACAACCACCCGTACCGGCCCAAGGCCCTGCAGGTCGACGACGCCGACACCGGCGGGCGCGGCCTGCTGCTGGTCAAGACGGTCACCGCCGAGGCGGGCGGGATGTGCGACGTCCAGCAGACGACGACCGGCGGCAAGGTCATCTGGGCCGCGCTCCCGCTGCCGCCCGGCCTGGTGCACTGACCGCACCGAGCGCACCGAGCGCACCGAGCGCACCGACCGCACCGACCGCGGCCGGCCGCACCGAGCGCACCGGCCGGGGCTACCAGCCCGCGTCCCCCGTCAGCTCGCGCACCGCCGGCAGCGCGGCATCGAGCACGGTCGGGAACCAGGCCGAGAACGGCCCGGCGGCGCGGAGCGCGGCGAGCTCGGCGGGCGACACGAACGCGGTCTCGTCGATCTCCTCCGGATCCGGCTCCAGGGGTGCGGTCACCAGGCCGACGAAGAGGTGGTTGTACTCCTGCTCGACCAGCCCCGACGCCGGGTCCGGGTGGTTGTAGCGGACCGTGCCGGCCTCCCGCATCAGGGCGGGCGCCACACCGAGCTCCTCGCCGGTGCGGCGCGCGGCGGCGACGAAGGGCGGTTCGCCCGGGTAGGGATGGCCGCAACAGGTGTTCGACCACACGCCGGGGGAGTGGTACTTCCCCGCCGCCCGGCGCTGCAGCAGCAGCCTTCCCTCGCCGTCGAAGAGGAAGACCGAGAACGCACGGTGGAGCCGCCCCGGCGGCAGGTGGGCCGACAGCTTCTCCGCGGTCCCGATCGTCACCCCGGTCTCGTCGACCAGCTCGAGGAGGATCGGCGCCGGGGCACCGTTGGAGGAGGGGTCCGCGGCGGGTGTGCGGGGCCGGTCGGCGGCGGGGCTCGTGGGCATGGCCATCCTTTGCTTCGACGACAAGACCTCAGTTTGCCTCACGCGGGGACACGCCACGTGGTTGCAGCGCGCTCAGGCTTCGTGACACTGCGTCGCACGGCGCGGCGTGCCGTCAGTGGCACAACCGCGCCTCGTGCTCCGCGTGTCCGACCGGCTCCAGCTGGAAGGTGCAGTGCTCCACGTCGAAGTGGGTGCCGAGGCAGCCCTGCAGGTCGTGCAGCATCTTCTCGTGGCCGACCGCGTCCAGGACGTCCCGGCTCACCACGACGTGCGCGGAGAGCACCGGCATCCCCGAGGTGATCGTCCACACGTGCAGGTCGTGCAGCCCGGCCACGCCGGGCAGCGCGAGGATGTGCGCCCGCACGTCGGCCATGTCCACGTCCTTGGGCGCGGCCTCCAGCAGGACGTCGATCGCCTCGCGCAGCAGCTTCCACGTCCGCGGGACGATCATCAGCCCGATCAGGATCGAGGCGACCGGGTCCGCCTGCTGCCAGCCGGTGGCCAGGATCACCAGCGCCGCCACGACGACGGCCAGCGAGCCCAGCGCGTCCGCCATGACCTCCAGGAACGCACCCCGGACGTTCAGGCTCTCGCGCTGCCCGCGCATCAGCAGCAGCAGGGACACCGAGTTCGCCACCAGGCCGATCGCACCGAAGACGACGGTGAGCCCGCCCTCCACCTCGGTGGGCGTGATGAGCCGGCGGACCGCCTCGTAGAAGATGAAGGCGCCCACGCCGAACAGCAGCACCGCGTTGGCCACCGCCGACAGGATCTCGGCGCGCGCCAGCCCGAAGGTGCGGCGCTCGCTCGGCGGGCGGTTGGCGAAGTGGATGGCCACCAGCGCCATCGCGAGGCCCGCCGCGTCGGTCGCCATGTGCCCGGCGTCGGCCAGCAGGGCGAGCGACCCGGTGAGCGCGCTGCCCGTGACCTCGGCCACCAGGATCAGCAGCGTGATGCCGAGCGCCATGCGCAGCCGCCCGCGGTACGCGGCGGCCGCGGTGCCCGTCGGTACGGATCCCGGCCCGTGCGAGTGGCCGTGGCCGTGCGCGTGCCCTGCGCCCATCGCCCGACGCTCCCGTCCGCCGCCTCCACGCGACGGCGTGCCCGCGCGCGGAGACCGGCGTGCCCAGTGAACAACGGTCACCTTCCGTGGGCAACTCGCCGACGGTGGCCGCTGTCAGCCGCGGTGACCTGCGGCGATGGGGAGCGTGACGGCCGCGGGGGGAGCGCCCGTGGTCAGGCGCGGCGCGCCTGCGGGTGGTTCAGGCACCAGCCCTCCCACGCGGACTCCACCATCTCGCGGATGCCGCGGCTCGCCGTCCAGCCCAGTTCCCGGCGGATCAGCGCGGACGAGGCGACCACGCTCGCCGGGTCGCCCGCGCGCCGCGGCAGGATCACCGGCGTGACGTCCTTGCGGCCGGTGACCTCGAGGACGATGTCGATCAGCTCCCGGACGGAGACGCCCTCGCCGCGTCCGATGTTCACCGTCAGGTCCGTGCCGCCGTCGCGCTCGCCGACCCAGCGGGCGGCCGCGAGATGGGCGTCGGCGAGGTCCTCGACGTGGATGTAGTCGCGCACGCACGTGCCGTCGGGGGTGGGGTAGTCGTCGCCGAAGATCTGCGGGGCCTCGCCGCGGGTCAGCTTGTCGAAGACCATCGGGACGATGTTGAACACCCCGGTGTCGGCCAGCCGGGGCTCGGCCGCCCCCGCGACGTTGAAGTAGCGCAGGCAGGCGGTGGAGATCCCGTGCGCCCGCCCGGCCGCGCGGACCAGCCACTCGCCGGCCAGCTTGGTCTCGCCGTAGGGGCTCAGTGGCAGGCACGGCGTGGACTCGGTCACCAGCGGCACGTCGGGCAGGCCGTACACGGCGGCGGAGGAGGAGAAGACGAAACGGCCGATCCCCGCGTCCGCCACCGCCTCCAGCAGCGTCCCGAG
The DNA here is from genome assembly GCF_033792805.1 of Streptomyces sp. PA03-1a. Taxonomy (NCBI): domain Bacteria; kingdom Bacillati; phylum Actinomycetota; class Actinomycetes; order Kitasatosporales; family Streptomycetaceae; genus Streptomyces; species Streptomyces sp. PA03-1a. The sequence continues at coordinate 17,412 of NZ_JARAVO010000111.1, read as the reverse complement.
GCCGCCGAGGTTCTCCCGGTAGTAGCGCATCGGCTGTTCGACCGATTCGCCGACCTGCTTCCTGGCGGCCAGGTGCACGACGCCCGTGACGCCGTGCTCGGCGATCGCGCGGTCCAGCACGGCGCGGTCCAGGACGGAGCCGGTCACCACGGGGACGTCCGCGGGCACACGGGCCGGCACACCGGCCGAGCCGTCGTCGAGCACGACCACGCGCTCGCCCGCGCCGCTCATCGCCCGCACCACGTGAGATCCGATGAAGCCGGCCCCGCCGGTGATCAACCAAGTCATGGCGCCACCCTAGTGGTTCGGCGCGGGAGCGGGTCCGCCGCCGTCGGCTCGCGGAACACCGGGTCGAGGAACGCGGACGGACGGACGCCGGGCCGGCACCGGGACCCGGCGACGTCCCGGTCCCACCACGCACCCCCGGGCCGTTCGAACGGCCACCCGGCACCCCTCCCGGAGCGGCCACTCACCTGCACCCACAGTGACCCCTGTTCCACGGGGCGTACCGGGCGGTTGTCGACGCCCGTGCGATCGACCATGATGATCACGCCCAGCGGCCCACCGCAGGGGAAACGGCCGGTGAACGGAGCCTTCCGGGAATCCGATAGCCTCTGCCGACACGGCCCCGCGGCACGTCGCACCCTGTGGCGGCGGCGTCCCCGGCAGGCGCCGAGTACTCACGCACGTCCAGGGAGATGAGTCCTTCTGTCGACCGCCATCCTCACCGGTACGCCGGTCGCGATGTCGCCGATCGAGGGCGACCTGCGGACCCTCGGGTTCGAGGTCGTCACCGCGGAGGACGCCGCCTCGCTCGCGGCGAGCCTCCGCGCCGCCCCGGCGGCCGACCGCGTCGCCGTGGTCGACCCGTGCTTCGTCGGGCACCTGCACGCGCTGCGCCTGGGGCTGGTCGATCCGCGTTTCGACGTCTCCGCCGTGCCGGGCGCCGTGTCGGTGCGGCCCGCCGCCCGCCCCGCCCTCGTGCGAGCCCTCGCGGAGACCGGGGATGAGGGCGCGGACGAGGGGGAGGCCCTCGCCGACCGGCTCGCCGGGCGCATGGAGAAGGACGGCGTCCGCGTGCACCGTCCTGAGCTCGGCGTCCTGATCGCGACCGTACCGGCCGACGCCGCGGGGCGCGTGAGCGCCGAGGCGGCCGTCGCGGCCGTGGACGACGAGGCGGTGCGGCTGCGCAGCGCCGTCAAGTCCCGTGACGGCTTCTTCACCACGTTCTTCATCAGTCCCTACTCCTGCCACATCGCGCGCTGGTGCGCCCGCCGCGGACTCACCCCGAACCAGGTGACCACCGCCTCGCTGCTGGTGGCCCTGGTCGCGGCCGGCTGCGCGGCCACCGGCACCCGGCCGGGCTTCGTCGCCGCGGGCGTGCTGCTGCTGACGTCCTTCGTCCTGGACTGCGCCGACGGCCAGCTGGCCCGTTACTCGCTGCAGTACTCCACGCTCGGCGCCTGGCTGGACGCGACCTTCGACCGCGTCAAGGAGTACGCCTACTACGCGGGCCTCGCGGTCGGCGCGGCCCGCGGCGGTGACGACGTCTGGGCGCTGGCGCTCGGCGCCATACTGCTGCAGACCTGCCGCCACCTCGTGGACTTCGCCTTCTCCGAGTCCGCCCAGGACGGCGCGACCGGCGCCGGCGCGGCGGCGCTGTCCCGGAAGCTCGACCGCGTCGGGTGGACGGTGTGGCTGCGGCGCATGATCGTGCTGCCCATCGGCGAACGCTGGGCGCTGATCGCGGTGCTCACCGCGGCGACCACGCCGCGCATCACCTTCACCGTGCTCCTCGTCGCCTCCGGACTGGCCGCCTGCTACACGACGGCGGGCCGCGTGCTGCGCTCGGTGCGCGGGGCGACGCACTGCGGCGACGCCGCGGCCCGGGCACTGGCCGACCTCGCCGACACCGGCCCGCTCGGTGAGGGCCTCGCGCGTCTCTTCCGGGGCCACGGCATCCCGGCGGCCGCCCTGCTGGGCGCGGCAGTGATAATCGCCACGTCGCTGCTCGCGCCGGCCGGCAGTCCGTGGCCCCTGGCCGCCGCCGGCTGCTACGCCGTGACGTCGGCCCTCGCCGTCTCCCGGCCGCTCAAGGGAGCCCTCGACTGGATCGTGCCGCCGGTCTTCCGCGCGGCCGAATACGGAACCATCCTGGTGCTCGCGGCGGTCTCCGATGTGAACGGAGCATTGCCCGCGGCTTTCGGGCTGGTGGCCGCGGTCGCCTACCATCACTACGACACGGTCTACCGCATCCGCGGCGGGAGCGGTGCGCCCCCGCGGGGCCTGGTCCGCGCGACGGGCGGTCACGAAGGCCGGGCACTGCTGGTCACGGCGGCGGCCGCGGCCCTGGCGCACAACACGATTTTCACGGTCGCGCTGACGGCTCTCGCCGTCGCGCTGGCGGTGGTGGTGCTCACCGAGAGCATCGGCTTCTGGGTGTCATCACATGCACCCGCTGTACACGACGAAACTGGAGGACCCGCATGATCGGCCTCGTGCTGGCGGCCGGCGCCGGACGGCGACTGCGCCCCTACACCGACACCCTGCCGAAGGCCCTGGTGCCCGTGGACCCGGCGGGTGAGGGGACCACGACCGTGCTGGACCTCACGCTGGGCAACTTCGCCGAGGTCGGCCTGACCGAGGCCGCCATCGTCGTGGGATACCGCAAGGAGGCCGTCTACGAGCGGCAGGCCGAGCTGGAGGCCAAGTACGGCCTGAAGCTCCACCTCGTCGAGAACGACAAGGCCGAGGAGTGGAACAACGCCTACTCCCTGTGGTGCGCCCGTGACGTCATCAAGGAAGGCGTCATCCTCGCCAACGGAGACACCGTGCACCCGGTCTCCGTCGAGAAGACCCTGCTCGCCGCCCGCGGCAACGGGCAGCGCATCGTCCTCGCCCTCGACACGGTGAAGCAGCTCGCCGACGAGGAGATGAAGGTCATCACGGCCGAGGGCAAGGGCGTCCAGCGGATCACCAAGCTGATGGACCCGGCGTCCGCCACCGGTGAGTACATCGGCGTCACCCTCATCGAGGGCGAGGCCGCCGCCGACCTCGCCGACGCGCTGAAGGCCACCTACGAGCGCGACCCGCAGCTGTACTACGAGGACGGCTACCAGGAGCTGGTCAACCGCGGCTTCCAGGTCGACGTCGCCCCCATCGGCGAGGTCTCCTGGGTCGAGATCGACAACCACGACGACCTGAACCGTGCCCGGGAGATCGCGTGCCGGTACTGACGAGGCTCATCCCCTCGCCGGTCGTCGTCGACATCCGTGCCGGAGCCCTGGACGACCTGGCGACCGTACTCGCCGACCAGCGCATCTCCAGTTCCGGCAGGCTGGCCATCGCGATAAGCAGCGGTTCGGGGGCCCTCCTGCGGGCGCGGCTCGCCCCGGCGCTGCCGGGCGCGGACTGGTACGAGGTCGCGGGCGGTTCCATCGACAGCGCGGTGAAGCTCGCCGACGCCATGCGCGGCAACCGCTACGACGCGGTGGTCGGGCTCGGCGGCGGCAAGATCATCGACGCCGCCAAGTACGCCGCAGCGCGCGTCGGCCTGCCGCTGGTGGCGGTGGCGACCAACCTCTCGCACGACGGCATCTGCTCGCCGGTGTCCACCCTGGACAACGACAACGGCCGCGGCTCCTACGGCGTGCCGACCCCGATCGGGCTCGTCATCGACCTGGACGTGATCCGCGAGGCCCCGGTCCGCTACGTGCGCTCCGGCATCGGCGACGCCCTGTCCAACATCTCGGCGATCGCGGACTGGGAGCTGTCCCACCGCGAGACCGGTGAGCCGATCGACGGGCTGGCCGCCGCCATGGCGCGCACCGCCGGCGAGTCGGTGCTGCGGCACCCCGGCGGCACGGGTGAGGACGAATTCCTGACCGTGCTGTCCGAGGCGCTGGTGCTCACCGGCATCGCGATGTCGATCAGCGGCGACAGCCGCCCCGCCTCCGGGGCGTGCCACGAGATCAGCCACGCGATCGACCTGCTGTACCCCAAGCGGGCCGCCGCCCACGGCGAGCAGGTCGGCATCGGCGCCGCCTTCGCGATGTTCCTGCGCGGCGCCGAGGAGGAGGCCGGCCTCTTCGCGGAGGTGCTGCACCGCCACGGGCTGCCCACGACGCCGGGTGAAATCGGCTTCACCGAGGCCGAGTTCGTCACGGCCGTCGAATACGCTCCGCAGACCCGCCCCGGGCGTTACACGATCCTGGAGCACCTGGAGCTCTCCACCGACCAGATCAGGGACGCATACGCCGACTATGCCAAAACCATCGGTAGCTGAGCTGCGGCCGGTCGTTCACCCCTCGGGGCTGAAGGACCGGCGCAGCGGTGAGCACTGGGCCGGGCGCATCTACATGCGGGAGATCTCGCTGCGCTGGACCCGGCACCTCGTCAACAGCCGGGTGACCCCCAACCAGCTCACGTACCTCATGATCGTCGCGGGCATCGCGGCCGGCGCGGCGCTGCTCGTGCCCGGCCTGCCCGGCGCCGTCGCCGGCGCGCTGCTGATCCAGCTGTACCTGCTGCTGGACTGCGTCGACGGCGAGGTCGCGCGCTGGCGCAAGCAGACCTCGATCACCGGCGTCTACCTCGACCGGGTGGGGCACTACCTGTCCGAGGCGGCGCTGCTGGTCGGCTTCGGGCTGCGCGCGGCCGACCTCTTCCACCGCGACGGCGCCACCACCCAGTGGGGCTGGGCGTTCCTGGGGACGCTGGCCGCGCTCGGCGCGATCCTGATCAAGGCCGAGACGGACCTGGTGGACGTGGCCCGCTCCCGCAGCGGTCTGTCCGCCGTCCAGGACGAGGCCTCCGTGCCCCGGTCCTCCGGACTGGCGCTGGCCCGCAAGGCCGCGGCCGCGCTGAAGTTCCACCGGCTGGTGGGCGGTGTCGAGGCCTCGCTGCTGATCCTCGCCGCCGGTGTCGCGGACTTCGTCCACGGCGACCTGCTCTTCACCCGCATCGCCGTCTGCCTCCTGGCCGCCATCGCCGTGCTGCAGACGCTGCTGCACCTGGTGTCGATCCTCGCGTCGAGCAGGCTGAGGTGAGCGCCGTGGGGACGTCGGCCGGAACGATCCGCCTCGGCGCGGTGATCATCACCATGGGCAACCGCCCCGAGGAACTGCGCGACCTGCTGGACTCGGTCGCCAAGCAGCGCGGCCCGGCGATCGAGGTCGCCGTGGTCGGCAACGGTTCACCGCTGCCCGAGCTGCCCGCCGGGGTGCGGGCCGTCGAGCTGCCCGAGAACCTGGGCATCCCCGGCGGCCGCAACGTCGGCATCGAGGCCTTCGGCCCCGGTGGCGGCGAGGTGGACGTCCTGCTCTTCCTGGACGACGACGGACTGCTGCCGAACGAGGACACCGCGGAGCTGGTCCGCGAGGCCTTCGCCGCGGACCCGCGGCTCGGCATCGTCAGCTTCCGGATCGCCGACCCGGAGTCCGGGACCACCCAGCGCCGCCACGTCCCCCGGCTGCGGGCATCCGACCCCCTGCGCTCCTCGCGCGTGACCACCTTCCTCGGCGGCGCCAACGCGGTGCGCACGGAGGTCTTCCGGCAGGTCGGCGGCCTGCCCGACGAGTTCTTCTATGCCCACGAGGAGACCGACCTCGCCTGGCGGGCCCTCGACGCGGGCTGGATGATCGACTACCGCGCGGACATGGTGCTGTTCCACCCGCTGACCGCTCCGAGCCGGCACGCGGTCTACCACCGGATGGTGGCCCGCAACCGCGTGTGGCTGGCCCGCCGCAACCTGCCCTGGGTCCTGGTCCCCGTCTACCTCGGCGTGTGGATGCTGCTGACCCTGCTGCGCAGACCCTCGGGCCCCGCGCTGAGGGCGTGGTTCGGCGGTTTCAAGGAGGGCTGGACGACCCCGAGCGGCCCGCGCCGGCCCATGCGGTGGCGGACCGTGTGGCGCCTCGCCCGACTGGGCCGGCCCCCCATCATCTGACAAGCTCGGAAATGAGTGACCCCGCGCGACGGGCCCGGCCCGTGGCGCGCCAAGAGGACGAAAGTGTCAACTGTGAGCGAGACAACGCACGGCGGTGCGGTCGCCGTGGGCCCGGTGCCCCCGGCGGGCGGCGGCCTCACGCCGTCCCAGCTGGCGGCCAAGTACGGCCTGTCGGTCAGTGGTGCCAGGCCGGGTCTCGCCGAGTACGTACGGCAGCTGTGGAGCCGCCGTCACTTCATCTCGGCGTTCGCCCGGGCCCGCGTGTCGGCCCAGTACACCCAGGCCCGGCTGGGCCAGCTGTGGCAGGTGCTGACGCCGCTGCTCAACGCGGCCGTCTACTACTTCATCTTCGGCCTGCTGCTGGGCACCGACCGCGGTGTCGACAACTTCATCGCCTTCCTGGTCACCGGCGTCTTCATCTTCACCTTCACCCAGTCCTCGGTGCTGGCGGGGGTGCGCGCCGTCTCGGGCAACCTCGGGCTGATCCGCGCGCTGCACTTCCCGCGGGCGAGCCTGCCGATCGCCTTCACCCTGGTCCAGCTGCAGCAGCTGCTGATGTCGATGTTCGTGCTGCTGGCCATCGTGCTGATGACCGGCGAGGTGCCCGGGCCGTCGTGGGTCCTCGTCGCGCCCGCGCTCGTCCTGCAGTGCGTCTTCAACGCGGGCCTGGCGCTGGTGATGGCGCGGCTCGGCAGCAAGATGACCGACCTCGCGCAGCTGATGCCGTTCATCCTGCGGACCTGGATGTACGCCTCCGGTGTCATGTACAGCATCAGCCACTTCGCGGCGGCCGCGCCGACCGCGGTCAAGATCGCCCTGGACGTCAACCCGGCGGCCGTCTACATCGACCTCATGCGCTTCGCGCTGATCGACAGCTTCACCGCCGAGCAGTTGCCCCCGCACGTGTGGGCGCTGGCGCTCGGCTGGGCCCTGGTCATGGGCATCGGGGGCTTCGTCTACTTCTGGAAGGCCGAGGAGAGGTACGGCCGTGGCTGAGCACAACGAGACCGCCGAGGGCGGCGAGCGCGTCCCCACCGTGATCGTGGACGACCTGCACATCGTGTACCGGGTGCACGGCGCCGGCAGCAGCAAGGGCAGTGCCGTCGGCGCCCTGTCCCGTCTGGTCACCCGCAGGGGCGATCCGAACGTCCGCAAGGTGCACGCCGTGCGCGGCGTCAGCTTCACCGCCTACCGGGGCGAGGCGATCGGGCTGATCGGCTCCAACGGCTCGGGCAAGTCCACCATGCTGCGCGCCATCGCCGGCCTGCTGCCCGCGGAGAGCGGCAAGGTGTACACCGAGGGCCAGCCCTCGCTGCTCGGCGTGAACGCCGCCCTGATGAACGACCTGACCGGCGAGCGCAACGTGATCCTCGGCGGTCTCGCGATGGGGATGTCGCAGGACGAGGTGCGGGAGCGCTACGAGTCGATCGTGGAGTTCTCCGGCATCAACGAGAAGGGCGACTTCATCTCCCTCCCGATGCGCACCTACTCCTCCGGCATGGCGGCCCGGCTGCGCTTCTCGATCGCCGCGGCCAAGAGCCACGACGTCCTGATGATCGACGAGGCGCTCGCCACCGGTGACCGATCGTTCCAGAAGCGCTCCGAGGCGCGGATCCGCGAGCTGCGCAAGGAGGCCGGCACGGTCTTCCTGGTCAGCCACAACAACAAGTCGATCCGCGACACCTGCGACCGCGTGCTGTGGCTGGAGAAGGGCGAGCTGCGCATGGACGGCCCCACCGACATCGTGCTGAAGGCGTACGAGGAGTTCACCTCGAAGTGACCCCGCAGGCCGGCCCGCGCCCCCGACAGGAGGCGCGGGCCGGCGCACGTCCCGGGCGGTCCGCCGAACTCTCCCGCTCCCGCGTGGTGTTCGCCCGCGCTCGGCCACGGCCGCGACGGCGGCCGTCCACCCGGCGCCGATCCCTTCGTCCGGGACGCCGGCGGGTCCGCGTACGGATACGCCAAGTGAGTGGGCGCGCGCCCGGCGCATCCGCGGCGCGCGGACCACGGGGCGAATGAGGCCGATGATTTTCCCGGGATTTTGCGAGACACCGGGGACAGGAACCCACGGTTCGTGCGTTGCTGCTTTCGGATCGACATCGGTCCGCCCCCCGGCGCACGCCGGAGCGGGTCCGCGCCGTAAGCTGTAGCGGTACTCAATCGCCGGATCTCGGGCGATACGTCCGGAGAGTCGGTTCGAGTGCCGGGACAGCCAGGAGCAGGAATTATAGGAGCGGCGTGTCCGAAATTGGGTGTAATGGGCTATCGGTGTAGAACGGGGGATGTGACGGCAATGGCTCTGTGGACCCCTGGGGAGAAAACACCCACCGCCCGCACACCGGGACGTCCACGGTGACCGGTCTCAAGCCCGAGGCACGGGCTGGCACGGCGCCGGATCCTCATTCACGTGCCGTCCTCGACAAGGCGGCCCGCGAGAACTTCCCCGTCGCACCCTTCTTCGTCCCCCGTTCCTGGCGCGCCGACCTGATGGCCGTCTACGGCTTCGCCCGGCTCGTCGACGACATCGGCGACGGGGACCTGGCCGACGGCGGCCGCACGGACGCGGTACGGCTGGGGCTGCCCGCGGAGGCGGCCGAGGACCGCCTCGCCATGCTCGACGCCTTCGAGGCGGACCTGCGCCGGGTCTTCGACGCAGGCCCCGACGACGTCCGCCACCCGCTGCTGCGCGCCCTGCAGCCCACCGTCCGGCGCCACGGCCTCACGCCCGCGCCCTTCCTCGGCCTCGTCGAGGCCAACCGCCAGGACCAGGTCGTCCGCCGCTACGCCACCTACGAGGACCTCCTCGCCTACTGCGAGCTGTCGGCGAACCCGGTCGGCCGGCTCGTGCTCGGCATCACCGGCACCGCCACACCCGAGCGGATCCGCCGCTCGGACGCGATCTGCACCGCACTGCAGATCATCGAGCACCTCCAGGACGTGGCCGAGGACCTCGGCCGCGACCGCATCTACCTGCCCGCCGAGGACATGAAGCGCTTCGGCGTCACCGAAACCGATCTCACCGCCGCGAACGCAGGCGCACCGGTGCGCGCACTGGTCGCGTACGAAGCCGAACGCGCCCGAGACCTCCTGAATGAAGGCACCCCCTTGGTGGGTAGCGTCCACGGCAGGCTCAGGCTGTTGCTCGCCGGGTTCGCCGGAGGAGGCCGCGCCGCCCTGCGGGCGATCGCGGACGCGGGGTACGACGTGCTGCCGGGTCCGCCCAAGGCGGGCACGTTCAGCCTGCTGCGCGAGGTGGGGTCGACATTGCGAAGAGAGGGGTGAGCCGGACCGTGAACGGCTCCGATCGCATGTCCGGCCCGGTACTCGCGGCCTACCGCTACTGCGAGGTCGTCACCGGCCACGAGGCCCGGAACTTCGCCTACGGCATCCGGCTGCTGCCCACCCCCAAGCGACAGGCCATGTCCGCCCTGTACGCCTTCTCCCGGCGGGTGGACGACATCGGCGACGGCGACCTCGACCTCCCCGAGAAGCAGCAGCGGCTGGACGGGACCCGGGCCCTGCTCACCCGGGTCCGGGAGGGCGCCGTCACCGAGGACGACACCGACCCGGTGGCCGTCGCGCTCGCCGACGCCGCCCGCCGCTTCCCGCTCCCGCTCGGCGGGCTCGACGAGCTGATCGACGGCGTGCAGATGGACCTGCGCGGCGACACCTACGAGACCTGGGACGACCTCGCCTCCTACTGCCGGTGCGTCGCCGGCGCCATCGGCCGGCTCTCGCTCGGCGTCTTCGGCACCGTGCCCGGCGCGCCCGGCCGGGAGCGCGCCGCGGAGTACGCGGACACCCTGGGGCTCGCCCTGCAACTCACCAACATCCTGCGGGACCTGCGCGAGGACGCCTCCAACGGGCGCACCTACCTGCCCGCCGAGGACCTCGCGAAGTTCGGCTGTTCCGGCGGGTTCCTCACCGACACCCCGCCGCCGGGGTCCGACTTCGCGGGCCTGGTCGAGTTCGAGGTCAAGCGGGCCCGCGCCCTGTTCGCCGAGGGGTACCGGCTGCTGCCCATGCTGGACCGCCGCAGCGGCGCCTGCGTCTCCGCCATGGCCGGCATCTACCGCCGTCTCCTGGAGCGCATCGCCGCCGACCCCGAGGCCGTCCTCCGCGGCCGGGTCTCGCTGCCCGGTCACCAGAAGGCGTACGTCGCGGCGCGCGGCCTCGCCGGTCTCGACGCCCGACGTGCCGCCAGGAGGCGCGTGTGACGCCCGCTCCACCGGCCGCGGGCGCCTTCCCCCGCACCGGCAAAAGCACCGCAACCGGCACGGGAGCGGCAGCCTCGCGGAAAACCGCCGTTTTCCGCCGCCGTGAGGCAACCGCCGTCGTGCCGGAGGCGTCACTGTCGGCAATGGTGCGCCGCGCCGCGCGCGGCGGCACCCGGGGGAGGACGCATGGCTGAGCGCACGGCCGTCGTGATCGGCGGCGGGCTCGCGGGCACGACGGCGGCGCTGGCACTGGCCGACGCCGGGCTCCGCGTCACCCTGCTCGAGGCCCGGCCCCGGCTCGGCGGGCTCGCCTTCTCCTTCCGGCGCGGCGACCTGACCGTCGACAACGGCCAGCACGTCTTCCTGCGGTGCTGCGTCGCCTACCTGCGGTTCCTGGAACGCATCGACGCTGCCGACCTCGTCACCCTCCAGGACCGGCTCGACGTGCCGGTGCTCGACGTGGCCACCTCCCGGCCCCGGCTCGGCCGGCTGCGCCGCGCGGGGCTGCCCGTACCGCTGCACCTGGCCGCCAGCCTGGCCACCTACCCGCACCTGTCCCTGGGCGAGCGGGCGTCCGTCGGGCGGGCCGCGCTCGCGCTGCGCTCGCTCGACCCCACCGACCCGGCGCTGGACGCCGTCGACTTCGGCAGCTGGCTGCGCGAGCACGGCCAGTCGGCCCGCACCGTCGAGGCGCTGTGGGACCTGGTCGGCGTCGCGACGCTCAACGCCACGGCCGACGAGGCGTCACTTGGCCTGGCCGCCATGGTCTTCAAGACCGGGCTGCTCTCCGCGCCGGGCGCGGCGGACATCGGCTGGGCCGCCCGCCCGCTCGGCGAGCTGCACGACGACCGCGCCCGCACCGCCCTGGACAAGGCGGGCGTGCGCACCCTGCTGCGCACCCGCGCCACCTCGCTCACCCGCACGGACGCGCCCGAGCCGGTACGGTCCGCCGACGGCGGCCCCGGGGAGGGCGGACCGGTCTGGGAGGTCGAGGCCGAGACCGGTCCCGGGCGCGCCGAGCGCTTCACGGCCGACGCCGTCGTGCTGGCCGTGCCCCAGCAGGAAGCCCACGGGCTGCTGCCCGCCGGCGCCCTGGCGGACCAGGACGCGCTGCTGCGCATCGGCACCGCGCCGATCCTCAACGTGCACGTCGTGTACGACCGCAAGGTCCTGCGGCAGCCCTTCCTCGCCGCCCTCGGCAGCCCCGTGCAGTGGGTCTTCGACCGTACGGAGCACTCCGGCCTGACCGGCGAAGGCCAGTACGTCGCCCTGTCCCAGTCGGCGGCCCAGGAGGAGATCGACCTCCCCGTGGCCGAGCTGCGGGCGCGCTACCTGCCGGAGCTGGAGCGGTTGCTCCCGGCCGCGCGTGAGGCCGCCGTCCTGGACTTCTTCGTCACCAGGGAACGGACCGCGACCTTCGCGCCCGCCCCCGGTGTCGGCGCCCTCCGCCCGGGTCCCCGTACCCGCGCGCAGGGCGTCTGGCTCGCCGGTGCGTGGACCGCCACCGGCTGGCCCGCGACGATGGAAAGCGCGGTCCGCAGCGGTTTGCAAGCCTCCCGCGCAGCTTTGACCGCACTCCGCCATCCCTTCGACCCACGTACCTTCGCAATCGAAGGCCTGGAGCCGGTATGAGCATGACCAGTGCAATCAGAGGAGAGAATGTGACCGCTGGCAACGAGCAGATGACCGCGGGCGTCGACAGAGAGACCGTGACCGTGCTGCTGGAGCGCGGCCGCGAGCTGTCCACGCCGGTGCTGCGCGCCGCCGTGGACCGCCTCGCACCCCCGATGGACACCGTCGCCGCCTACCACTTCGGATGGATCGACGCCGCGGGCAACCCGTCCCACGGCGACAGCGGCAAGGCCGTGCGCCCCGCACTCGCACTGCTGTCCGCGGAGGCGGCGGGCGCCGCCCCCGAGGTGGGCGTCCCCGGCGCGGTCGCCGTGGAGCTGGTGCACAACTTCTCCCTGCTGCACGACGACCTGATGGACGGTGACGAGCAGCGCCGCCACCGCGACACGGTCTGGAAGGTGCACGGCCCCGCCCAGGCCATCCTGGTCGGCGACGCGCTCTTCGCCCTCGCCAACGAGATCCTGCTGGAGCAGGGCACCGTCGAGGCCGGCCGGGCCACCCGCCGGATCACCACCGCGACCCGCAAGCTGATCGACGGTCAGGCCCAGGACATCTCCTTCGAGCACCGCGAGCGGGTCACCGTCGAGGAGTGCCTGGAGATGGAGGGCAACAAGACCGGCGCCCTGCTGGCCTGCGCCTGCTCCATCGGCGCGGTGCTGGGCGGCGCCTCGGAGGCCGACGCGGACGCCCTGGAGGAGTACGGCTACCACCTCGGCCTGGCCTTCCAGGCCGTCGACGACCTGCTGGGCATCTGGGGCGACCCGGCCGCCACCGGCAAGCAGACCTGGAGCGACCTGCGCCAGCGCAAGAAGTCCCTGCCGGTGGTCGCGGCGCTGGCCGCGGGCGGCTCGGCCTCGCAGCGCCTGGCCGAACTCCTGGCCGCGGATGCGAAGGCCGCGGATTCATCGGACCGTAATGACATCGAGTCCTTCGACGAGGAAGAGTTCGCGACGAGGGCGGCGTTGATCGAGGAGGCCGGTGGCCGGGAGTGGACCTCCCGGGAAGCCCGCCGGCAGTACGCCACCGCGATCGCCGCACTCGACAAAATGGACATGCCGGGAGAAGTTCGCCGTAAGCTCGTGGGCCTGGCGGATTTCGTGGTGGTTCGCGAGAAGTAGGGAAACAACTGGAGCGCAGTACGTCGCCGGCCGGGCGCGCGTGACGGCCGACGGCAGCCCCAACACCGCAGACGGAACGACTGTGCAAAGGGGAAGCCATGACAGCGACGACCGACGGCGGTCCCGGGGGCGAGGCGGCCCGCGGGACACCCTCGGCCAGAACGAAGACCGCGGGCGCGATTCCGGAACCGGCGTCAGTTCCCTGGCCCGGCGGCAGCACCGGAACGACCGAGGAGCTCGCGGCCGAGGCCGCGCGCCGGGCCACCGGCCACCTGCTGGCGCGTCAGCATCCTGACGGCTGGTGGAAGGGCGACCTCGAGACCAACGTGACGATGGACGCCGAGGACCTGCTGCTCCGTCAGTTCCTCGGCATCCAGGACGAACGGGTCGTCGGGGCCGCCGCCCGCTGGATCAGGTCCCAGCAGCGCGACGACGGCGCCTGGGCCACCTTCCACGGGGGGCCGCGCGACCTCTCGGCCACCGTCGAGGCCTACGTCGCGCTGCGGCTCGCCGGTGACGCCCCCGAGGAGCCGTGGATGGCCGCCGCCTCGGCCTTCGTCCGCGAGCAGGGCGGCATCGCGCGGTCACGGGTCTTCACCCGGATCTGGCTCGCGCTGTTCGGCTGGTGGCGCTGGGACGACCTCCCGGAGCTGCCGCCCGAGCTCATCTACCTGCCCAAGTGGGTCCCGCTCAACATCTACTCCTTCGCCAGCTGGGCCCGGCAGACCATCGTGCCGCTGACGATCGTCGGCGCCCACCGGCCCGTACGGCCCGCCCCGTTCACCCTCGACGAGCTGCACACCGACCCCGCGCGGCCCAATCCGCCGGTCCCGCGGGCACCGCTGTCCAGCTGGGACGGGTTCTTCCAGCGGGTCGACCGGGCCCTGCACGCCTACCGCAAGGTCACCGTCCGTCCGCTGCGCCGTGCCGCGATGCGCTCGGCGGCGCGCTGGATCATCGAACGCCAGGAGAACGACGGCTGCTTCGGCGGCATCCAGCCGCCCGCCGTGTACTCCGTCATCGCGCTCCACCTGCTCGGCTACGACCTCGACCACCCCGTGCTGCGCGCCGGACTCAAGGCGCTGGACGACTTCGCGGTCTGGCCGGACAAGGACACGCGGATGATCGAGGCGTGCCAGTCCCCGGTCTGGGACACCTGCCTGGCGACCATCGCGCTGGCCGACGCCGGCGTCCCCGCCGACGACCCGGCGCTGGTCAAGGCGGCGGACTGGATGCTGGGGGAGCAGATCACCAAGCGCGGCGACTGGGCCGTGCAGCGGCCCGGCCTGCCCTCCGGTGGCTGGGCGTTCGAGTTCCAGAACGACACCTACCCCGACATCGACGACACCGCCGAGGTGGTCCTCGCCCTGATCAGGGTCGACCACCCGGACCCGGAGCGGGTGAAGGCCTCGGTCGACCGCGGGGTGCGCTGGAACGTCGGGATGCAGTCGAAGAACGGCGCCTGGGGCGCCTTCGACGCCGACAACACCAGCGCCTTCCCCAACCGGCTGCCCTTCTGCGACTTCGGTGAGGTCATCGACCCGCCGTCGGCCGACGTCACGGCCCACGTGGTCGAGATGCTGGCCGCCCTCGGCCTGGAGCACGACCCGCACACCCGGCGCGGGATCGACTGGCTGCTCGCCGAACAGGAGCGCAGCGGCGCATGGTTCGGCCGTTGGGGCGTCAACTACATCTACGGCACCGGATCGGTGGTCCCGGCCCTCGTCGCGGCCGGCCTCCCGGCGGGCCACCCCGCGATCCGGCGGGCGGTGGGCTGGCTGGAGTCCGTCCAGAACGAGGACGGGGGCTGGGGCGAGGACCTGCGCTCCTACTCCTCCGACGAGTGGGTCGGCCGCGGCGAGTCCACCGCCTCGCAGACGGCCTGGGCCCTGCTGGCCCTGCTGTCGGCCGGCGAACGCGAGGGCGAGGCCGTACGGCGCGGGGTGCGCTGGCTGGCGCGGACCCAGAAGGAGGACGGGTCCTGGGACGAGCCGTACTTCACCGGCACCGGCTTCCCCCGGGACTTCTCCATCAACTACCACCTCTACCGGATGGTCTTCCCGCTCACCGCCCTCGGGCGCTACGTGCACGGCGAGCCGCTCGGCGGGCTACGGAAGGGGGCCTGATGGGGCCGGCCGGCCCACCTCTGCTCATCGTCTGCGCGCTACGGGTGGAACGGTTCGCCCTGCGCGGCGGTGACCGCAGCCACGCCGCGGGCCCGATCGCCTTCGTGCGCACGGGCATGGGGCCCCAGGCCGCGGAACGCGCCGTCGCCGCCGCGCTGCGCGACCCCGCCCTGGACGGGGCGGCGGTCCTCACCACCGGCTTCTGCGCCGGGCTGGCCCCCGGGATGCGGCCGGGCGACGTGGTCGTCGCCGACGAGCCGCGTGACGGGGAATCACTCGCCGCCGCCCTCAAGGCGGCGGGACACACCGTGCACGTCGGCCGGCTCGCCGAGTCGGACCACGTCGTACGGGGCCCGGAGCGGGCGGCGCTCCGGGCCACCGGTGCCGTCGCCGTCGACATGGAGTCGGCGGCGATGATGCGGGCCGCGCTCGCCCGGGGTCCACGCCCGGTCGCCGCGGCCCGCGTGGTCGTCGACACGCCCGAGTTCGAGCTCGTGCGGGTCGGCACGCTCCGCACGGGGATCACCGCTTTCCGCGTGCTGAGGGACCTGCTTCCTGCCTTTCTCGATTGGCACCGCTCTACCACGCTCCCCTGGAGGTGAGCTAGATGGCCATGCCACTCCGACAGTCCATCAGGGTCGGCACCTACCTCTTCGAACAGAAAATGCTCCGCAGGCGCGAGAAGTTCCCGCTCATCGTCGAGCTCGAGCCACTCTTCGCGTGCAACCTGAAATGCGAGGGCTGCGGAAAGATCCAGCACCCGGCGGGTGTGCTGAAGCAGCGCATGCCGGTGGCGCAGGCCGTCGGCGCCGTCATCGAATCGGGCGCGCCGATGGTGTCGATCGCCGGCGGCGAACCGCTGATGCACCCTCAGATCGACGAGATCGTGCGGCAACTGGTGGCGAAGCGGAAGTACGTCTTCCTCTGCACCAACGCCATGCTGCTGCGCAAGAAGATGGACAAGTTCACCCCCTCGCCCTACTTCGCCTTCGCCGTGCACATCGACGGACTGCGTGAGCGGCACGACGAGTCGGTCGCCAAGGAAGGCGTCTTCGACGAGGCGGTGGAGGCGATCAAGGAGGCCAAGCGGCGCGGATTCCGGGTCACCACCAATTCGACCTTCTTCAACACCGACACCCCGCAGACCATCATCGAGGTGCTCAACTTCCTCAATGACGACCTGCAGGTCGACGAGATGATGATCTCGCCGGCCTACGCCTACGAGAAGGCTCCCGACCAGGAGCACTTCCTGGGCGTGGAACAGACCCGGGAACTGTTCAAGAAGGCCTTCTCGGGCGGCAACCGGAAGAAGTGGCGGCTCAACCACAGCCCCCTCTTCCTGGACTTCCTCGAAGGCAAGGTCGACTTCCCCTGCACCGCCTGGGCGATCCCCAACTACTCCCTGTTCGGCTGGCAGCGCCCCTGCTACCTGATGAGCGACGGTTACGTGACCACGTACAAGGAGCTCGTCGAGGACACCGACTGGAGCAAGTACGGCCGCGGCAAGGACCCGCGCTGCGCCAACTGCATGGCGCACTGCGGCTACGAGCCGACCGCCGTCCTGGCCACGATGACCTCCCTCAAGGAGTCCATCAGGGCCACCCGGGAGACCATCGCCGGCAACCGCGGGAAGTGACGTCGCGATGACAGCTGTCGAGCCCGTCCAGCTCGGCCTGCCCTCCGTCCCGGCCCGGCCGCTCGCGGAGCGCCGCCGTTCGCGGCGCATCCAGGTCGGGTCGGTGGCGGTGGGCGGCGACGCCCCCGTCTCCGTCCAGTCCATGACGACCACGCTCACCGCCGACGTCAACGCGACCCTGCAGCAGATCGCCGAACTGACCGCGGCGGGCTGCCAGATCGTCCGGGTCGCCTGCCCCTCGCAGGACGACGCGGACGCGCTGCCGCAGATCGCGAGGAAGTCGCAGATCCCGGTGATCGCGGACATCCACTTCCAGCCGAAGTACGTGTTCGCGGCGATCGACGCGGGCTGTGCGGCGGTGCGGGTGAACCCGGGCAACATCCGGCAGTTCGACGACAAGGTGAAGGAGATCGCCAAGGCGGCCTCCGAGGCGGGTGTGCCGATCCGGATCGGGGTGAACGCCGGGTCGCTGGACAAGCGCCTGCTGGAGAAGTACGGCAAGGCCACCCCGGAGGCGCTGGTGGAGTCGGCGCTGTGGGAGTGCTCGCTGTTCGAGGAGCACGGTTTCCGGGACATCAAGATCTCGGTGAAGCACAACGACCCGGTGGTGATGGTCAACGCGTACCGCCTGCTGGCGGCGCAGTGCGACTATCCGCTGCACCTGGGCGTGACCGAGGCGGGTCCGGCGTTCCAGGGCACGATCAAGTCGGCGGTGGCGTTCGGTGCGCTGCTGAGC
>NZ_JARAVO010000110.1:0-29561 GCF_033792805.1 Streptomyces sp. PA03-1a | reverse complement strand
CCCCGGCCCCTTCGCCCCCAACGAGGACGCGGTCCACCGCTGGGTCACGATGGTCGGCCGCGCCTACCGCGGCACGCCCCCGTGGGAACCGCTCGACCCCGCCTAGTCCACCGCCCGGGCGGGTCACTCCACGAAGCTGCCGCTCCGATACCCCATGCGCGCGTCCCCGACCTCCAGCAGTACGTCGGAGATCGTGAAGTGCTTTTCGAGGGCCGTCCGCAGCGACTCCAGGGCGGCGCGGATCTCGGACAGCTGCTCGCGCGGCTCGCGCTCCCGCAGGTACCGGACGACGGATTCGTACGTCGACGGTCCCCATGGGGACGACGTGGCGAGCGCGGTGTCACGCCACCGGGGCGCGAACTCCTCCAGGTTGGCCATCATCCGGCGCTGCCCCTCCCTGCTGCCGGGATGACCGACGTCCATCGCCCTCGCGAGGTCCTCCTGCGTCGGGGCGAGCGGCAGGGCCCCGGAGCGCATGATGGCGAGGAGCACCTGCAGGGCGTTGAACTTGCCGCTGAGCAGCGGCTGGAGCCGGTTGTAGGCCTCGGGGTCGATGATCTGCAGCGCCACACCGTGGTCACCCATCAGACCGGAGATCCGCGCGAGGTTCACGATCTGCCTCTGCACACCCCGGGCGACCCAGCCCCCCGCGCCGAGCGCGTACGCGTCGTCACCGTGCTCGAGGTGCCGGCCCATCCGCTCCGCGTAGCCCTCCAGGTTCCTGACGATGCCTTCCGCCTCCAGCATCACCTCGTTGAGCCGCACGTAGAGGATGAACAGCTCCGCGCCGAGTTTGCGGCGCCGCTTCTCCTCGCGGATCGCCCTCAGTCCCGGCAGCCCTTGCACGAGTGCCTCGACCAGGGTCCGTACCAATTCGACCATCGTTGTCCTTCGCGGTCCGATCGCTCATGGATCCTCCGCCGCCTGCGTACGGTGGCGGGAACCGGCAAGGCCGGACTCTAACAGCCGGTCGAACGCCGCAGGCCCCGGATGCGCCGCCCGGGTCCGCACACCTCCCGGCGCGCCAGTCCCGCTCTGGGCGCGGCGGGCCGCATACGCTGCGAGGACGTACGACCCGGCGCCCGCGGCTACGCGTACGCACAGGGAAAGGGTGTGGCATGACGTCCCCAGGCGTGCACCTCCGGGAGATCACCGACGACAACCGCGAGGCCGTCCGTGCCCTGCGCGTCCGGCACAAGCAGAAGCAGTTCGTCGCGTCGGTGTCCCTGTCGCTCAAGCAGGCGGCGAAGATGCCGGACGCCAACCCCTGGTACCGCGCCGTGTACCGCGGCGACGAGCCGGTCGGCTTCGTGATGCTGTCGTGGAAACCGCCGGCCGGCCCCTACCAGGGACGGCACTTCATCTGGCGCCTCCTCATCGACAAGCACCACCAGGGGCACGGCATCGGCCGGGAGGTGCTCACCCAGATCGCCGACCTGGTCCGCGCCGACGGCGCCACCGAGCTGCTGACCAGCTACGAGCCCGGTGACGGCGAACCCTGGCCCTTCTACCGCAAGTTCGGCTTCGAGCCCACCGGTGAGATCGACGACGGCGAGATCGTCCTGCGGCTCGCCCTCCCACCCGGCTGAGCACCGCGCGGGCGCGTGAACGCATCGGTCATCCGTCGAAGCGCCGCCACGGGATGTCGAGCAGTCCGAGCGGATGCAGTGCGCCGCGGTGCCGGCCGCCGACCCAGACGTCGAGCTTTCCTTCGTCCCCGCTGGGGCTGACCGTGGCGACGAGACCAGGGGCCGACCAGGAAGTGCGTGACGCGACGGGGGCCGGTGCGAGGCCGACCAGCCGGAACTCCCGGTCGTTCCACACCCCGCTGACGTCCGGGTCGTCCCCGGGGTCCGCGACGATCACCACCGACAGGAGTCCGACCACGACGGTCGCCCCGGGCACGCGGAACACGTCACCGCCCGGCCCGGCAAACCGCAGGCCGCGTCCTCATCGACGTGGGTCAGGGGCGCAGGCATCATCCCGGAAGGATATTCGGGCGACGATCGACGCCGGGCTCACGGTGCTGACCCTCCGCCGGCTGTTCCCGGACCTCAATGCCGTTGACCACAGTGCCTGTCGGTGACGGGTGTGCCGAGGCAGTAGGCGCCGGTTCAGCCTGGCTGTTACGGTCCTGGCCGTGATCGACACGCTCCCGGACTCCGCTTGAGCCCGTCTCCCCACGCACGGCAGGTCCCCCACGAGCGCGTACAGCACCGGTGAGATACCGCAATCCCCGAACCATCACTGACCGGCGGCGGCGCAGGCTGACCCCGTCACGCCCTGAGCAACCGTCGTTGACCGACCCTGCCCGGCCTTGGCCGGGCACCACCGGCACCCTGGAGGCCAGCACGTGATGCGCCCTACCGCTGCTGTCAGGCGGGCGACCTTCCTCGCGATACTCGTGTCCGAATTCCTGAACCTGCTGGGTGCGGGAATGGCGTCGATCGCCGTCACGCTCACCGTCACGACGAAAACCGGCGAGGCCTCCACGCTCGCGGTCCTGCTGGCGGTGCGCACGTTCACGAGCGTCTTCTTCGCCCCGTTCGCGGGCGTCATCGTCGATCGTTTCCCTCAACGGCACGTTCTGCTCGGGGCCAACGCCGTGCTGGCCGCGACGGTCGCCGCGCTGTTCCTCATCGTGCGCGACGACCACGTCGACTTCGTCCTGATCGGCGTCGTCCTCGTCGTGCAGGCCCTCGCCGACAGCGTGGCGCAGTCGCTCATCGTCAGTGTGGTGAGGCACCTGGCGAGCGATGTCGAACTGGTCCGCTCCAACGCGCTCGTCCACCTGGTGCAGAGCGTTCCGCAGATCCTGGCACCGGCGATCGGCGCGTGGACCTACGCGGTCTCCGGGCCGGACGTCGTGCTGGGAACCAGTCTCACCGGGCTGCTGCTCTCCTTCTCCCTCATGGCGGTGCTGGCCCGAGGGTTGCCCATGGTCGAACGGGGGGCGAGGCAGTCGCCGTTCGCGCATGTCGCGGCCGGTTTCCGGTTCATCTGGGCGCATCGCGGCCTGCGCCGGCTGCAGCTGTCGTACAGCGCCCTGAACTTCTTCAACGGCCTCTCGGCAGCCGGGCTGGTGGCCTACGTGACCCGGCACGCCGGCAGTGTCGGCTGGGGGTCGTACTCCGCGTTCGGCGGAGTGGGGCTGGTCTCCGGCGCCCTGTACATGACGCTGCGCAAGCGGCCGCACCGCGCCGACGTCCTCCTGCCCGCCGCACAGGCCACCGCGGCCGTGGCAGGCCGCATCCTGCTCGTCGTACCGGGTGCCCACTGGCTCTGGTACCTGGGGAGTTTCGGCCGCAACGCGGGGCTGCAGCTCACCGGCGGCCCGATGACCGCGATCTGGCAGCGCCAGTCACCCGGCGACGCGCTCGGCGTCGTCAGCGGCTGCCGCCGCCTGATCTCCCAGGGCGCCTACCCGGTCGCGGTGCTCATCGGCGGCCTTTCCTACGACTGGTGGACGGCAGCGATCGGTTCCGGCGGCATGTTCTTCACCGTCCTGGGGGTCGCGGAACTCTCGGCGGTCTCGCTGTGGCTCTCCGGCCCGGTACGGGCGGTGTTCCTCGCCGAGAACACGCACGTCGACGAGGAGCGGATGGGGAAGATCGACGCCAAGGCGGCCTAGGTCGTGTCGTCAAATGAGCGCCGGCCGCCCGAAGGGCGGGCCCAGCGGCGTCTGGTGCGGTGCATCGCAAGGCGGCGAGTCGTCCTCGTAGTGGGCTACTCGGTCGATTCGACAACGCAGCGTGGGGGCACCCCCGGCCGAAGGCTGGGGGAGTGCCGTGCCAGGCGCCGCGGGGCAGGCGGACATTTGACGACACGGCCTAGGGCGAGGCGATCTGACGCATACGAGGCACAGCTCCCTCAACGCGCGAGCGCCCTCCCGCGGGGGGCGCTCGTCACGTCGGCCAAGGCCGCCGCCACCGGTTCAGGGTGTCCCATGAACGTCGATGGCAGCCGGAGGACGAGCCGAGAGCCCCGGCGACCTGAAGGGCCTCTGAAGAGGTCGCCCGGACTGCGATGAGTTCCAGCACGGTCTCGGGTCTTCAGGTACATCCACCTTCCGCACGCGAATTTGGAGGCACCTTGAAGCTCCTGCTCACGTCAGGCGGCGTCACGAACCCGAGCATCCACACGGCGCTCGTCAAGCTCCTCGGCAAGCCGATCGCCGAGTGCCACGCCCTCTGCATCCCGACAGCACAATGGGGTCACCCGATGTGCGGGCCGACATCGGTGCGGGGCCTCGTAGCCGCCGAGCCCCGGTGGCAGCACCTGACCGGCCTCGGCTGGGCGTCACTCGGCGTCCTCGAACTCACCGCACTGCCCACCATCGGCGCAGAACGATGGGTCCCCTGGGTCCGGGAGGCCGACGTGCTCCTGGTCGACGGCGGCGACGCGACGTACCTGTGCCACTGGATGCGGGAGTCCGGGCTGGCCGATCTGCTGCCTTCGCTGCCCGACACGGTCTGGGTGGGAGTGAGCGCCGGAAGCATGGTGATGACGCCCCGGATCGGAGCGTACTTCGTCGAGTGGGCGTCCGCGCCGGACGACCGCACTCTGGGAGTCGTCGACTTCTCGATCTTCCCGCACCTGGACGCCTTCCCAACGAACACCCCGGCTGACGCGGAGCGTTGGGCCGCCGACATCGGCGTCCCGGCCTACGCCATCGACGAACAGACGGCCATCCAGGTCGTCGACGGCTCCGTCGAGGTGGTCTCCGAAGGGCAATGGACGAAATTCGGGTCATAGCCGCCCGACAGTCGTGACGTCGCGTCGTTCCGCGAGACCCCATGACGTGCCGCGACCTCGACCACCGGGGCGCCCGCGGCCACCTCCATGACCGCGTGATCCCGCTGCTCGACCACGCCCAACTCCACCAGCGCGGCCCCGGCCCTCCCGCACGCGCCGAATCAGGCCCCGCACCCGACAGCGCCGTCACCCGAATGGCGCATCGTGACGTGCCACCCACATGGGTGAAGATCAAGCTGACTAGTGTCCGAACCGAGGCAATGCGTGAAAGGGGAACCACATGCGCATTCGACGAATCCTCGCCGCCGTCATCGCCACGGCAGCCCTCACGGGACTCGGCCTCACCGGCGCCGCCACCGCCACCGCAGCCACCGCCGCCACCACCGCCAGCCCCACCCCGGGTGAGTGCGAGCAGGGCGGCGGAACGGTCGACTGGGCGACCAACACCTGCAAGGGCGGCACGTACGACGGGCAGATGGTCGACTAGTACCCGGTATGCGCCCCGCAGCCACCCGCTGCGGGGCGCTCCCGCGCGAGCGTGGCCGGGAGAGTCGCTGGGCCCCGCAGGCTCGTCCCGACCACACGGTGGTACCGCCGGACGGCGCCCGGATCGAACTCCTGGAGCGGGGCTCCTGCACGAGCGCCCTCCCGGGCCGTCCTCGGGCCGTGGAAGGGCGCTCGGCGATGACCAACGTCGACAACTGCCGACAGCTCAGCAGCGGATCAGGACGTTGATCGAAAAGACAGCCGCAGGTCACGGCCGCCGGCGGTCAGTTGTGGCTGTGCAGGATCTCGTTCAGCCCGCCCCACGAGCCCGTGCGCTGGAGGACCTCGACCGCGCCGGTGATGGAGTTGCGGCGGAAGAGGAGGTTGTTGGCGCCGGAGAGCTCCTTGGCCTTGACGATGGTCTCGTCGGGGAGGGAGACCCGGGTGCCCGCGGTGACGTAGAGGCCGGCCTCGACGACGCAGTCGTCGCCCAGGGAGATGCCGATGCCGGCCTCGGCGCCGAGGAGGCAGCGCTCACCGATGGAGACGACCGCCTTGCCGCCGCCGGAGAGGGTGCCCATGATCGAGGCGCCGCCGCCGATGTCGGAGCCGTCGCCGACGATGACGCCCTGGCTGATGCGGCCCTCGACCATGGAGGTGCCCAGCGTGCCGGCGTTGAAGTTGCAGAAGCCCTCGTGCATCACCGTGGTGCCGGACGCGAGGTGCGCGCCGAGGCGGACGCGGTCGGCGTCGGCGATGCGGACGCCGGCGGGGACGACGTAGTCCGTCATGCGCGGGAACTTGTCCACGCCGTAGACCGACAGGTGCAGCCCCTCGGCGCGGGCGGCGAGGCGGGCGCGCTCGATGTCGCCGACGGGGACGGGCCCGATGGAGGTCCAGGCGACGTTGGCCAGGAGGCCGAAGATGCCGTCCAGGTTCTGGCCGTTGGGCTTCACCAGGCGGTGGCTCAGCAGGTGCAGCCGCAGGTATGCGTCGTGCGCGTCGAGCGGCTTGTCGTCGGTCGAGGCGATGACGGTGCGTACGGCGACGACCTCGACGCCGCGGCGCGGGTCCGGCCCCAGGGCCTTGGGGGCGGCGTCTCCCAGCAGCTCGGCGGCCTGCTCGGCGGAGAGCCGTTCGGTCCCGGCGGGGCCGGGCGCCGCCACGAGCTCGGGCGCGGGGAACCAGGTGTCGAGGACGGTGCCGTCGGCGGCGATCGTGGCGAGGCCTGCGGCAACGGCACCGGTGGCGCGAGAGGTGGCGGTCGTTTCAGTCATGTGTCGAACGCTAGTCGTTGCGTCCCGCACTTGCCCAACCGGCCCGCCATCCGGAACGCCGGCGCCCGCCCGCCTCGGCCCCGGCCGATCCGGTGTCCCGCGCACCCGCGTCGGCGGACCCGGAGCCGCGCCGCCACCGAGCGGCGGCCGCCAGCAGCACCGCCCCGCTGAGCGCGGCCAGCACCGCGCAGACCGGCCACAGCGCGCCGGGCGCGGCCTCGTACAGGCCGCCGCCGAGGGGCGGGGCGAGGACGGTACCGCTGACCGAGGCGCCTGCGTACAGGGACTGGAAGCGGCCCTGCAGGTGGTCGGGGGCGCTGTCGGCCACGTAGGCGGTGGCGGTGGTCTTGTAGAGGATCTCCCCCGCCGTGAGAAGCAGCATCATCGTGACCGCGGCGGCGATGTACGGGCCGCCGGCCAGGGCGGCGTAGCCGGCGCCGACGAGGACGAGCCCGGTGCCGATGATCGGCAGCGGCGGGCGGCGGCGCAGGGCGACGGTGGCCGGGATCTCCAGGCAGAGGATGACGCCTCCGTTGACGGCGATGAGCAGGCCGTACGCGGCGGTGCCGATGCCGTGGTCGGCGAGCCAGACGGGCAGGGTGGAGTACTGCTGCCGGTAGACGGTGTCGGTGACCAGGACCGTCGCCAGCAGCACCACGACGGCGGGCCGGGCGCGCAGTGCCGCCCACAACCCGTCGGCGCCGGCGGCGCGGACGGCACGGGCCCGGCGGGCGCCCTGGGCGGGCAGCGCGCGGGCGGCGTAGCCGGCGAAGAGCAGGGTGCCGAGGCCGTCGGCGACGAAGAGCCAGGTGTACGAGGTGCGGGCGGCCAGCAGCGCGCCGAGCGGCGGCCCCACGGTGAAGCCCGCGTTGGAGGCGAAGCGCAGCACGGCGAAACCCTGGCGGCGCGCGCCCTCGGGGACGGAGACGGCGACGAGCGCGGAGTTGGCGGCCCGCACGGTGCCGGACGCGTACTGCGCGAGCAGCAGGACGGGCAGCAGCGCGGCGGTCGGCAGGGCGGGCAGCAGGACGAGTCCGGCGCCGGAGACGGCGGACCCGGCGAGCAGGACGCGGCGGTGCCCGAGGTGGTCGCCGAACCAGCCGCCGGTGAAGTTGCCGGCGACCAGGCCCACCCCGCCCGTGCCGGCGATCAGCCCGGCCTCCGGGACGGGCAGGCCCCGTACCGAGGTCAGCCAGACGAAGAGGTAGACGAACGTGAAGCTCACGACCGCGTTCGTGAAGACCCCGGCGGCCAGCAACCAGACGACCCTGGGCACCTCGCGCATGCCCGTACCCCCTCCTCCGCCCAGTGAGTTCCTTTTGGAAACTCACTCCCGGCTGGCAGGATAGCGGCATGGCCCGCCGCACAGAACTCGGTGACGCGAATTGCTCCATCGCCCAGGCCCTCGACGTGGTCGGCGACTGGTGGACGCTGCTGATCGTGCGGGACGCCGCCCGCGGCGTGGACCGCTTCGACGACCTGCAGCGCGAACTCGGCGTCTCCCGCAAGGTGCTGGCCGAGCGGCTGCGCCTGCTGGTCGACGCGGACGTGTTGGCCCGTGAGCCGTACCAGGACCGCCCCGTGCGCCACGCGTACCGGCTCACCCCGCGCGGCCGGGCGCTGCTGCCGGTGCTGATCGCCCTCCAGGACTGGGGCGACCAGTGGGTGCTGGGCGACGGCACGACCACCGGCACCGCACCGGACGGCTCACGGGAGGCGGAGCGCGTGCACGCGCTGACGGGGACCCGCGTGCCCGCGCTGCTGCTCCCCGCGGGCCCGGACGGCGAACTCCGCGACCCGGTGGCCGCGGACCGCCCGTTCACGGTCCTCTACTGCTTCCCCGGCGCCTACGCGCGGCCCGCGTCCTACCCCCCGGGCTGGGGCGACATCCCGGGTGCGGCGGGTTGCACGCTGGAGTCCTGCACCTACCGGGACCGGCAGGCGGAGTTCACCGCGGCGGGCGCGGCCGTGCACGGGGTGAGCACCCAGCGTCCGGACGAGCAGGCGGAGTTCGCCGAGCGGGAGCGGTTGCGCTTCCCGCTGCTGTCGGACGCGGAGCTGACCCTGTCCGCGGCGCTGCGGCTGCCGACCTTCCGCGCGGGCGGCGCGGTACGGCTGAAGCGGCTGACGCTGGTGGTCGGCGCGGACCGGGTGGTCCGGCGGGTGTTCTACCCGGTCACGGACATCACGGCGAGCGTGGCGGAGGCGCTCGAGGCGGTCAGGACTGCGTCGCGGCCTTGACCGCGTCCGGTTCGGCGGCCGCGTCCCGTACGCCCGACAGCCGCTGGGCACCGAGTACGGCCGCGCCGGCGATGACGCCGAGCACCGCGCACAGCGGCCACAGCGCGCCCGGCGCGTGCTCGTAGAGCACGCCGCCGAGCGGGGCGGCCAGCACCACGCCGCTGATGGACGCGCCGGCGTACATGCTCTGGAAGCGGCCCTGCAGGTGGTCGGGGGCGTTGTCGGCCACGTAGGCGGTGGACGGCGACTTGTAGAGGATGTCGCCCACGGTCAGCAGGATCATCATCGCGACGGCGGCCGCGACGTACCATCCGCCGGTGGTCAGCGCGGCGAAGCCGAGCCCGACCAGGATCACGCCGAGGCCGATGATCGGCAGCGGGGCGCGCCGGCGCAGGGCGATGGTGACCGGGAGTTCGAGGAGGATCACCAGCGCGCCGTTGATGGCGATGAGGGCGCCGTAGACGCCCGTGCCGATGCCGTGGTCCTTCAGGTACACGGGCAGGGTGGAGTACTGCTGGCGGTAGATGGTGTCGGCGACCAGGATCGCGACGAGCAGCACCAGGACGGCGGGCCGGGCGCGCAGCGCGGTCCACAGGCCGGGCGCGTCGGGCGATGCCTCGCCCTTGGGCCGGTGGTTGCCGTTCGCCGGCAGGATGAAATGCGCGTAGACACCGAAGAAGAGCATGCCGAGGCCGTCGGCCACGAACAGCCAGTCGTACGAGATCGTCGTGGCGATCAGCGCACCGAGCGGCGGGCCCACGGTGACGCCGAGGTTCGCCATGAAGCGCAGCAGGGCGAAGCCCTGACGGCGGGAGCCCTCGGGCACGGAGAAGGCGATGAGCGCCGAGTTGGAGGCCCGGGTGATGCCGGTGGCGTACTGGGCGACCGGGAAGACCACCGCGAGGGCGGCGGTCGGCGTCAGCGGCAGGGCCGCCAGGCCGAGACCGGACACGACCATGCCGGTGATCAGGGTGCGGCGGTGCCCGAAGCGGTCGCCGAACCAGCCGCCGGTGAAGTTGCCGGCGACCATGCCGACGCCGCCCACACCGGCGATGAGTCCTGCCTGGGAGGTGCTGAGCCCCCGCGGTCCGGTCAGGTAGACGAAGAGGTAGACGAAGGTGAAGCTCACCGCCGCCACGAAGAACATGCCGCTGGCCAGGAGCCACACCACCCTCGGTATGTCCTTCATCGCCTGTTTCATACTGCCCTCCGATCGACGCTCTACAAGAATCGATCACGTGAAGGCGTGAATGCGGCGCGTGAGGATGCCGGATCAGGTCGCGGCCGGTATAGGTCAGCGAACCCGGTCACAGGTGCCGATGATCCGGGCGAAGACCTCGCGGGCCTCCTCCCGGTCGATGTCGCGGCCGGTCAGCAGTGCCTGCAGGCACATCCCGTCGGTGAGGGCGGCCAGCGCGCGGGCGGTGACCGGGTCGGTCCACCGGGTGAGGAGCGCGGCCATGTGGTCCACCCACTCCGCGGCGACCGGGCGTACGGCATCGTGGCGGAGCGCGGCGAGGTAGAGCTCGTACTCCAGCTGCGCACGCGGACGGTCCCGGGAGACCGTCTCCTCGACGAACCGGGCCAGTTCCGCGGCGAGGTCGGCGCCGGGCGAGCCGAGCAGGGCGCGCTCCCCGACCTCCCGGAAGAAGACCTCGTTGCACTGCCGCAGCGCGGCCACCAGCAGGTCGTCGAGGGTGGCGAAGTGGTACGTGGTCGAGCCGAGCGGGACGTCGGCCGCCGCGGCGACGGCCCGGTGGCTCAGCCCGGCGATGCCGCGCTCGCCGACGACGCGGATCGCGGCGTCGATGATGCGCTGCCGCCGCTCCGGGTCGTACCGGCGGGCCATCAGTGGGCGCCGCCGAGGTTGAGGACGACCACCCCGGCGATGACCAGGGCGATCCCCGTCAGCTTGGCGGCGGTGGCCGCCTCGCCGAGGAAGACCATGCCGATGGCGGCGATGGCCGCGGTGCCGACTCCGGCCCATATCGCGTAGGCGGTGCCCACGGACATCGACTTGAGCGTCTGCGCGAGCAGCGCGAAGGCGATCAGGTAGCCGGCGGTGGTGCCGAGGGAGGGCCACAGCTTGGTGAAGCCGTCGCTGTACTTCATGGACGTCGTACCGAGCACTTCGGCGAGGATCGCCCCGCCCAGCAATGCGTATGCCATGCGTACGAGCGTACACATCGATGTGTACGCTCGTACGCATGGCGGGCCCCTCAGGACCGGCGCGGCCACCACCGCTTCCGGGCGGTGTCCGGCGCCGGCGCCAGGCCCAGCGAATCCGTCAGGAAGAACTCCCCGTCCACCCAGTGCCCCGGGGCCGGGGTGTCCGTCAACTCCTCGCCGGCCACGGCGACATCGACCTCGTGGCCGCCGATGGTGCGCACCCGCAGCCAGTGGAAGCGGCCGCCCCCTGCCCCGCCTTCGTGGACCTCGGCGAGCAGGACCTCCCCGGCGAACGCCGCGTGCGCCGAGGGCACCCAGTCCTCGCCCGCCCCCTCGGGCGCGAACAGGCCGAAGGGAAGGAGGTAGTCGGGCGCGAAACCGATCTCGCCCTCCTCCTGCGCGGCGTCGTACGCCTGCCTGCCCCCGGTGTGGAGGGTGAGCCGCTCCGCGAGCGCGGCGAGGCGCAGTTCGCCCTCGGGGGCCGTACCGCCCCGGGAGCGCAGCACGGCGCGGTCCTCCAGCTCCACCGCGAGCGGGCACAGCATCGTCCCGCCGGGACGGTCCAGCAGTTCGAGCCGGGCGGTCTCCTCGTCCACCAGCGCCACGCGGGCCACCGGCACCGGCTCGGCGGGCGCCAGGCAGAGCAGCACCTGGGCGATCGAGCGCCCCTGCGTCTCGATGACGACCCTGGCGCCTCCGGCGCCCGTCCACACGTGCCGCCTCAGCTCACCCTCGACGTGCTGCGTGTCCGCGCGTTCGAGGAGCCCGACGACGAGTGAACGGAAGGAGTCCCGGTCGGTCACGCCGAGTCCGATGGCGGCGAAATGACTGCTCATGCGCGGAGACTCACCGACCCGGGGGAACCCCCGCAAACGAAAATACGACCGCGGGACGCCGCTCCTCCCCGGAGCGGCGTCCCGCGGTCGTGGTCCCGTGCGGGTCAGACGTTGAAGCCGAGCGCGCGCAGCTGGTCGCGGCCCTCGTCGGTGATCTTGTCGGGGCCCCACGGCGGCATCCAGACCCAGTTGATCTTCAGGTCGTTGACGATGCCGTCGGTGGCCGACTTCGCCTGGTCCTCGATGACGTCGGTCAGCGGGCAGGCCGCCGACGTGAGCGTCATGTCGAGGGTCGCGACGTTGCTGTCGTCGATGTGGATGCCGTAGATCAGGCCGAGGTTGACGACGTCGATGCCCAGTTCGGGGTCGACGACGTCGTAGAGGGCCTCACGGATCTCCTCCTCGCTCGCCGGCTTCGTCGTCGTCACTTCTGCGTTCTCGCTCATGCGGACTCCCTGACCGCGCCATCGCCCAGTGCCTGGGCGGTGGCGTCCTTCCACGCCATCCAGCTCAGCAGCGCGCACTTGACGCGCGCCGGGTACTTCGAGACGCCCGCGAACGCGACCGCGTCCTCCAGCACGTCCTCCATCGCGTCGTCGGGCTCCAGCTTGCCCTTGGACTGCATCAGCTCCAGGAAGACCTCCTGGACCTTCACGGCCTCGTCGACCTGGCGGCCGACGAGCAGTTCGTTGAGCACGGAGGCACTGGCCTGGCTGATGGAACAGCCCTGGCCCTCGTAGCTGATGTCCCGGATGGACGTGCCGTCGAGCTTGACGCGCAGCGTGATCTCGTCGCCGCACGTCGGGTTGACGTGGTGCACCTCGACGTCACCGTCGCGCAGGCCGCGGCCGTGCGGGTTCTTGTAGTGGTCCAGGATAACTTCCTGGTACATCGAATCCAGCTTCACAGGCTTCGCCGTCCGTCCCTCAGCCGAAGAAGTTCCGTACGTGCTCCAGGCCCTCGACCAAGGCGTCGACCTCGGCCGGAGTGGAGTACAGATAGAACGACGCTCGTGTGGTCGCGGGAATTCCGTACCGCAGGCAGACCGGCCGCGCGCAGTGGTGGCCGACGCGCACGGCGATGCCCTGCTCGTCCAGGACCTGGCCCACGTCGTGCGGGTGAATGTCGCCCAGGGTGAAGGAGATCGCGGAGCCGCGGCCCTCGGGGGTGTCCGGGCCGATGATCTTCAGCTCGGGCACCTCCTTCAGCCGCTTCAGCGCGTACTCGGTGATCGCGTGCTCGTGCGCGGCGATCTTGTCCATGCCGATGGCGCTCAGGTAGTCCACGGCCGCGCCGAGACCGACGGCCTGGGCAATCGGGGGCGTACCCGCCTCGAACTTGTGCGGCGCGGGCGCGTACGTCGACTCGTGCATCGAGACGGTCTCGATCATCTCGCCGCCGCCCAGGAACGGCGGGAGGTCCTCCAGCAGCTCCTGGCGGCCCCACAGCACGCCGATGCCCGTCGGGCCGAGCATCTTGTGGCCGGTGAAGGCCACGAAGTCGGCCTGCAGCGCCTGCACGTCCAGCACCATGTGCGGCGCGGCCTGCGAGGCGTCGATCAGCACCAGGGCGCCGACCTCCTGGGCGCGGCGCACGATGGCCTCGACCGGGTTGACCGTGCCCAGGATGTTGGAGACGAGCGTGAAGGAGACGATCTTCGTCTTCTCGGTGATGACCTGCTCGATGTCGTTCAGGTCGAGCCGGCCGTCGTCGGTCAGGCCGAACCACTTCAGCTTCGCGCCGGTGCGCTGCGAGAGCAGCTGCCACGGGACGATGTTGGAGTGGTGCTCCATCTCCGTGATGACGATCTCGGTCTCGCTGTCCACGCGGTAGGGCTCGTCGGCCCAGCCCAGCATGTTGGCGACCAGGTTCAGCGACTCCGAGGCGTTCTTGGTGAATATCACCTCGTCGCGGCTCGGGGCGTTGACGAACGCGGCGACCTTGTCACGGGCGCCCTCGTACAGCGCCGTGGCCTCCTCGGCGAGCGTGTGCACACCGCGGTGGACGTTGGCGTTGTAGCGCTCGTAGTACTCGCTGAGGGCGTCGATGACCTGGCGCGGCTTCTGCGAGGTCGCCGCGTTGTCCAGGTAGACGAGCTTCTTACCGTCGTGGACCAGCCGGTCCAGCACCGGGAAGTCCTTGCGGATCGCCTCGGTGTCCAGCAGGCCCGGCAGCTGCAATGTCATGCGGACGCGCCTCCCTTCACATAGGCCTCGTAGCCCTCGGCCTCCAGCTTGTCCGCCAGCTCCGGGCCGCCGGACTCGGCGATCCGCCCCGCGGCGAAGACGTGGACGTGGTCGGGCTTGATGTAGCGCAGGATGCGCGTGTAGTGGGTGATCAGCAGGGTGCCGACCTCACCGCTCTCGCGCACCCGGTTGACGCCCTCGGAGACGATGCGCAGCGCGTCGACGTCCAGGCCCGAGTCGGTCTCGTCGAGGATCGCGATCTTGGGCTTGAGCAGTTCGAGCTGGAGGATCTCGTGGCGCTTCTTCTCACCGCCGGAGAAGCCCTCGTTGACGTTGCGCTCGGCGAAGGAGGGGTCCATGTGCAGGCGCTCCATGGCCTCCTTGACCTCCTTCACCCAGGTGCGCAGCTTCGGGGCCTCGCCGCGGATGGCGGTGGCCGAGGTGCGCAGGAAGTTGGAGACGGAGACGCCGGGGACCTCGACCGGGTACTGCATGGCCAGGAAGACGCCCGCCCGGGCCCGCTCGTCGACGGACATGGCCAGCACGTCCTCGCCGTCCAGGGTCACGGTGCCACCGGTGATGGTGTACTTCGGGTGCCCGGCGAGCGAGTAGGCCAGGGTCGACTTGCCGGAGCCGTTCGGGCCCATGATGGCGTGGGTCTCGCCCTGCTTCACGGTCAGGTCGACACCGCGGAGGATCTCCCGCGGACCGCCCTCGGCCTCGACGGAGACGTGCAGGTCGTGGATCTCAAGCGTTGCCATGGGTGTCTCAGGACTCCTGGGTGACGGAGACGAGCACATCGTCCCCTTGGATCTGAACGGGGTATACGGGGACGGGCCGCGTCGCGGGCAGCCCGGACGGCTTGCCGGTCCGCAGGTCGAAGGAGGAGCCGTGCAGCCAGCACTCGATCTGGCAGTCCTCCACCTCGCCCTCGGACAGGGAGACGTTCGCGTGCGAGCAGATGTCGTTGATCGCGAACACCTCGCCCTCGGTGAGCACGACCGACACCGGAACGCCACCGAGCTCGACACGCTTGGGCGTGTCCTCCTCGAGCTCGCTCAGCGCGCAGGCGCGGACGAAACCTTCGGCGGCGGTCATACGACGGACGCCTCCAGTTCCGCGTCGATCTTCTCCAGCAGGCGCTCCTGCAGGTCGGCGACGCCGATCTGCTGGATCAGCTCGGCGAAGAAGCCGCGGACGACCAGCCGGCGGGCCTCGTCGGCCGGGATGCCGCGGGCCATCAGGTAGAACAGCTGCTCGTCCTCGAAGCGGCCGGTCGCCGAGGCGTGACCGGCGCCGACGATCTCGCCGGTCTCGATCTCCAGGTTCGGCACCGAGTCGACCCGGGCGCCGTCGGTGAGCACCAGGTTGCGGTTGAGCTCGTAGGTGTCGGTGCCCTCGGCCTCGGCGCGGATGAGCACGTCGCCGATCCACACCGCGTGCGCGTCCCGGCCCTGCAGCGCGCCCTTGTACGCCACGTTGGACCGGCAGTGCGGAGTGTCGTGGTCGATGAAGAGGCGGTGCTCCTGGTGCTGGCCCTCGTCGGTGAAGTACAGGCCGTAGAGCTCGGCCTCGCCGCCCGGGGCGCCGTAGACGACCCGCGGGTGCAGCCGCACGACGTCGCCGCCGAAGGTGACCACGACGGACTTGAAGGTCGCGTCGCGGCCGACCAGCGCGGTGTGCTGGGCCGCGTGCACGGCGGTGTCGTCCCAGTCCTGGATCGACACGACGGTCAGCTTGGCGCCGTCACCGATCAGGTACTCGACGTTGGCCGCGACGACGGCGTCACCGGTGTGGTCGATGACCACGACCGCCTCGGCGAAGGCGCCGACCTCGACGACCTGGTGGCCGAAGGCGACCCCGCCCTGGCCGTGCACCGAGATCCGCACCGGCTCGGTAAGCACCGCGTCCTTGGGGACGGAGATGACCGACGCCTTCTCGAAGGAGCTGTAGGCCTGGGCGGCGACCCGGTCCACCGGCTTGCCCGCCTTGCCGACCCGGGCGTCGTCCCGGCCGACGGTCTCGACGGTGACGCCCGCGGGGGCGTTCACCTCGACCTTGACGCCGCCACCGGTCGCGACGGCGGTGCCGTCGTGCAGACCGCGCAGCCGCTCCAGCGGGGTGAAGCGCCACTCCTCCTCGCGGCCGTTCGGCACGGGGAAGTCGGCCACGTCGTAGGACGCGGGCGCGCTGACCCGGGCGTCCCGGGGCTGGCCGACCTGGATGGCGCCTTCGGTGGTGGCACCGGCGGCCGGGATGGTTTCAGCCATGGCTGTCTTACTGCCTCTTTCTGCCTATGTGTGCTCGCTCGCCTCCGGGCGCTCGAATCCGCTTCCGACGTTCCTCGACACTGCGCTCGTTCCTCGCTTGGTCTCGTCACTTTCGGAAGCGGCGCGCCCGTTGGCTCGCTCACGGCCCTGCAGGGGCATCGGTTCGTGGTGGACGGAGCAGCCGGGCGTCAGCCGACCGCGCCCTCCATCTGCAGCTCGATCAGCCGGTTGAGCTCCAGCGCGTACTCCATGGGCAGCTCGCGCGCGATCGGCTCCACGAAGCCGCGGACGATGGTGGCCATCGCCTCGGTCTCCTCCAGGCCGCGGCTCATGAGGTAGAAGAGCTGGTCCTCGCTGACCTTGGAGACGGTCGCCTCGTGGCCCATCGACACGTCGTCCTCGCGGACGTCCACGTACGGGTAGGTGTCCGAGCGGGAGATCGTGTCCACCAGCAGCGCGTCGCACAGCACGTTCGACTTGGAGCCGGCGGCGCCCTCGCCGATCTCGATCAGGCCGCGGTAGGAGGTGCGGCCACCGCCGCGGGCCACCGACTTGGAGACGATCGAGGAGGAGGTGTTCGGCGCCATGTGCACCATCTTGGCGCCGGCGTCCTGGTGCTGGCCCTCGCCCGCGAAGGCGATCGACAGCGTCTCGCCCTTGGCGTGCTCGCCCATCAGGTAGACGGCCGGGTACTTCATCGTCACCTTGGAGCCGATGTTGCCGTCGACCCACTCCATGGTCGCGCCCTCGTACGCCACGGCGCGCTTGGTGACCAGGTTGTACACGTTGTTCGACCAGTTCTGGATCGTCGTGTAGCGGCAACGGCCGCCCTTCTTCACGATGATCTCGACCACGGCGCTGTGCAGGGAGTCCGACTTGTAGATCGGCGCCGTGCAGCCCTCGACGTAGTGGACGTAGGCGTCCTCGTCGACGATGATCAGCGTCCGCTCGAACTGGCCCATGTTCTCGGTGTTGATCCGGAAGTAGGCCTGCAGCGGGATCTCGACGTGCACGCCCTTCGGCACGTAGATGAAGGAGCCGCCGGACCACACCGCGGTGTTCAGGGAGGCGAACTTGTTGTCACCCGCCGGGATGACCGTGCCGAAGTACTCCTGGAACAGCTCCGGGTGCTCCTTCAGCGCCGTGTCGGTGTCCAGGAAGATGACGCCCTGCTCCTCCAGGTCCTCGCGGATCTGGTGGTAGACGACCTCCGACTCGTACTGCGCGGCCACACCCGCGACCAGCCGCTGCTTCTCCGCCTCGGGGATGCCCAGCTTGTCGTAGGTGTTCTTGATGTCCTCGGGCAGGTCCTCCCAGGACTCCGCCTGCTTCTCCGTGGACCGCACGAAGTACTTGATGTTGTCGAAGTCGATGCCGGACAGGTCCGAGCCCCAGGTGGGCATGGGCTTCTTCCCGAAGAGCTTCAGGCCCTTGAGACGCAGCTTGAGCATCCACTCGGGCTCGTCCTTCTTCGCGGAGATGTCGCGGACGACGTCCTCGCTCAGACCTCGACGGGCGGCGGCACCGGCTACGTCCGAGTCGGCCCAGCCATACTCGTAGTTGCCCAGACCCTCGAGTTCAGGGTGAGCCGTCTCCAGGGGGGCAGTCATGCGGGGTTCCTCCCGGCGTTGCTTGCGGTGTTGGTCGGTGCGGTGGTTCCGGCCGGCGACGCGGTCTTCGGCACGAAGGTGGTGCAGACACCGTCTCCGTGCGCGATGGTCGCCAGCCGTTGTACATGGGTGCCGAGCAGGCGCGAGAAGACCTCGGCCTCCGCCTCGCACAGCTGCGGGAACTGCTCGGCGATGTGGGCCACCGGGCAGTGGTGCTGGCAGAGCTGCTCCCCGGCGGAGGCGGGCGCGCCGCGCGTGGTGGCAGCGTACCCGTCCTGGCTGAGGGCCTTGGCGAGCGCCTGCGTGCGCTCCTCGGGGTCGGCCGCCTCGACGACCGCCCGGTAGCGCTCGGCCTGCGCGGCGACCCGGGCGCGGGCGAAGGCGGACACCGCGGCGTCGCCCTCCTCCCCGCCTCCGGCGGACTCGGCGATCCAGCGCAGGGCGTCGGCGGCGAGCTGGTCGTAGGCCTGGTCGAAGGCGTCGCGGCCGCAGTCGGTCAGCGCGAACACCTTGGCCGGGCGGCCGCGGCCGCGGTTCCCGTACACCCGCTTCTCACGCGGCTCCACCATGCCCTCGGCAAGGAGCGCGTCCAGGTGGCGACGTACGGCCGCCTGGGTCAGCCCGAGCCGTTCCGCCAGGTCGGCGGCGGTCGACGGCCCGTGGACCAGGACGGACCTGGCGACCCGGTTGCGGGTGCTCCGCTCCCCGGTCGTCTGCTCCTCCTGAGCCTCGGACACGTTTTTCACAAGACCAGTGTTGCGTAATTCATCTCGGAGAGGCAAGCGGCGGTCCCCCGGGCGGATGTCTGCTGCATCACTTAGGGAAACCTAACCTGACCTGCGGAAACGATCTTCGCCGGTGCCCGGGACCCGGCCCCCGCCCGCCGCGACCGGCGGCGGCATCGGGCGCCGCCCTCCCGGCGGAGCGCGCCCCGGGGGTTCGTAGACTTCCCGTCATGCGAATGGACCCCGCGGTCGAGGTGACCGGACTGGTCAAGCGATACGGCCCCAAGACCGCGGTGGACGGGCTCGACCTGACCGTCGCCCGGGGCACCGTGGCCGCCGTGCTCGGACCCAACGGAGCCGGCAAGACCACGACCGTCGAGACCTGCGAGGGGTACCGCCGTCCCGACGGGGGCCGGGTCCGCGTGCTGGGGCTCGACCCGGTACGGGAGACCGCCGCGCTGCGGCCCCGGATCGGCGTGATGCTGCAGTCCGGCGGCGTGTACGCCGGTGCCCGCGCCGAGGAGATGCTGCGGCACACCGCCAAGCTGCACGCCCACCCCCTCGACCCCGCGCTGCTGATCGAACGGCTCGGCCTGGAGTCCTGCGGCCGTACCCCGTACCGCCGGCTCTCCGGCGGCCAGCAGCAGCGTCTGGCGCTCGCGATGGCCGTCGTGGGCCGCCCGGAGCTGGTGTTCCTGGACGAGCCGACGGCCGGACTGGACCCGCAGGCCCGCCGCGCCACCTGGGAGCTGGTGCGCGAGCTGCGCGCCGACGGCGTCACCGTCGTCCTGACCACGCACTTCATGGACGAGGCCGAGCAGCTCGCGGACGACGTCGCGATCGTCGACAAGGGCCGCGTGATAGCGAGCGGCACCCCCGAGGAACTGTGCCGCGGCGGCGCGGAGAACACCCTGCGCTTCAACGGCCGCCCGGGCCTGGACCTCGCCTCGCTGCTCAAGGCACTGCCCGCCGACTCCGCCGCCGTGGAGCTCACCCCGGGCAGCTACCGCATCGAGGGCAAGGTCGATCCGCAGATGCTGGCCACCGTCACCTCCTGGTGCGCCCAGCACGGCGTGATGCCCGACCGCCTCGCGGTCGAGCGGCGCACCCTGGAGGACGTCTTCCTGGAGCTCACCGGCAAGGAGCTGCGTTCGTGACCGCCACCGGCACCTTCACCCCCGACCCCGGCGCGGCCCCGCTGCCCCGGATGATCGGCGCGCAGACGGCACTGGAGACCCGGATGCTGCTGCGCAACGGCGAGCAGCTGCTGCTGACCGTCGTCATCCCCACGCTGCTGCTGGTGCTCTTCAGCGCCGTCGACATCGTCGACACCGGCGCCGGCAAGGCCGTCGACTTCCTGGCCCCCGGCGTCCTCGCGCTGGCCGTGATGTCCACCGCCTTCACCGGCCAGGCCATCGCCACCGGTTTCGAGCGGCGCTACGGCGTGCTCAAGCGGCTCGGTGCGTCGCCGCTGCCGCGCTGGGCGCTGATGACCGCCAAGACCGGCTCCGTGCTGGTCACCGAGATCCTCCAGGTCGTCCTGCTCACCGTGATCGCGTTCGCCCTGGGCTGGTCGCCGCACGGCAACCCGCTCTCGGTGCTCCTGCTGCTCGCCCTGGGCACGGCGGCCTTCTCCGGCCTCGGCCTGCTGATGGCCGGCACACTCCGCGCCGAGGCCACGCTCGCCGCCGCGAACCTGGTCTTCCTGCTGCTGCTCGTCGGCGGCGGGGTGATCGTGCCGCTCGACAGGTTCCCCGGCGCTGCGCGCTCCGTCCTGGAACTGCTGCCGATCTCGGCCCTGTCGGACGGTCTGCGCGACGTCCTCCAGCACGGCGCGGGCGTGCCCTGGGGCGACCTCGGGATCCTTGCCGTGTGGGCGGTGCTGGGGCTCGGCGCGGCGGCGCGCTGGTTCAGGTGGGAATGACGCGGTCCCCGTAGTGGGCGAAGCCGGCGTCCTTCCGCTGGTCGACGCCGCTTCTGTCCCCGTCCCCTCCCCTGGGCGTCCCCCTCGTGAAGGAATGCACAAGGGGGCCCCTACGATGGTGGCCGTGCCGAATCTCAGCCAAGCAGGCCAAGCCGTGCGAAACCCCCTGGCCTTCATCGCCCAGCGCTGGACCCCGTCCCCCGAGACGGTCCGGCGGGCCGCGCTGGCCGCGCTCGTGATGAGCGTCGTCATCGTGGTGACCGGCGGCGCCGTCCGGCTGACCGGTTCCGGTCTCGGCTGCCCGACCTGGCCCAAGTGCACCGACGACAGCCTCACCGCGACCGGCGCCATGGGGCTGCACGGGGCGATCGAGTTCGCCAACCGCATGCTGACCTACGTGCTGTGCGCGGCCGTCGGCTGGGCGATCATCGCCGCGCGGGCCGCGGAGCCGTGGCGGCGCGGGCTGACCCGGCTGGGCTGGGCCCAGTTCTGGGTCGTCATGGGCAACGCCGTACTCGGCGGCATCACCGTCCTGACCGGTCTCAACCCGTACACCGTCGCCGCGCACTTCCTGCTCTCCAGCGCGCTGATCGCCGTCGCGCTGCTGATGTGGCAGCGGGCCGGCGAGGGCGACGCGGGACCGCGCCCCCTGGTCGGCAAGCCGGTCAGGCAGCTGGCGTGGGTGCTGGTCGCCGCCTCCGCGGCGCTCATCGCGGTCGGCACGCTCGTGACGGGGGCGGGGCCGCACGCGGGCGACAGCAGCGATGTGCCGCGCGTCCCGGTGAAGTGGGAGACCATCTCGCAGCTCCACGCCGACCTGGCGTGGGTGGTGTGCGGGCTGGCGATCGCGCTGTGGTTCGTGCTGCGCGCCGTCGACGCCCCCGGGGGACCGCGGGCCCGGGTGCGGGACCTGCTGATCGTGCTGCTGGCGCAGGGCGTCATCGGCTACGTCCAGTACTTCACGAAGCTGCCCGAGGTGCTGGTGGCCCTCCACATGCTCGGCTCGACGCTGGTGTGGATCGCGGTGCTGCGGGTGCTGCTGTCGATGCGGGAGCGGCCGGAGACCGAGCCCGGCGAGGCGCCGGTGACCGAGGCCGTCGCAGCCGCCCCCGAGCCCGCGCCGGCCGCCTAGCCGCCACCGGCCCGGTCAGCCGAGCCGGTACAGCCGTCGCGCGTTGTCCGCGGCCACCATGGCCGCGACGCGCCGGGCGTCGGCCGCCGACCAGGCACCGTCCGCGACCCAGCCGCCCAGCACGTCGCGCACCGCGCCGCGGAAGACCTCGGCGCCGGTCACGTACAGCTCGGGCAGCCCGTAGGCGTCCGTGGAGAACAGCAGCTTCCCGAACGGCGCCAGCTCCAGGAACTCCGCGAGGACCGCGCCCGCCCGTGCCCCCACATGGGTGAGGGCCAGACCCACGTCCGCGTGCACGTGGGGGAAGACGTTCGCCAGGTAGGCCGCCTGACGGTGGTACGGGTAGCAGTGCAGCAGCACCAGGGCGATCCCCGTGCCCGCGGTCGCCCGGGCGAAGTCCGTCAGCAGCGCCGGATCGGCGTGGTCGAGCCGCAGGTCCGGGTCGCCGAATCCGGTGTGCAGTTGCAGCGGCAGCCCGGTCGCGACGGCCGTCCACAGCAGGTGCCGCAGCAGGACGGGGTGGTCGAGCCGGGTGCCGCCGGCGCGCCGCGCGTCCAGCCACGCCCCGGCGGCGTGCCGCACCTCACCGGGCGCCGGGGGCTCCGGGGCCAGGCCCAGTCCGTGGCGGTAGGCGGCGATCGACTTGAAGCCGGCGGCGGTGCGCGCGGCGGCGTGGACCGCCTCGGCGATGCCCTCGACCAGGGCCCCGGGCGAGTCGCAGGTCCCGGCGACGTCCTCGGCGAGCCGTTCCAGCCGCACGATCTCCCGCTGCGCTCCCCCACCCGCCGCGGCCAGCTCCGCGGGCGTCGTCAGGTCGCCCGTCAGTCCGGTGTCGACGACGTACGTGCCGATGCCGCTGCCGTGCAGCAGCCGGTGCGTGGTCTCGTGCGACCCGAGCTCACGGCGCCGTGCGAGGTAGCTCGCCGGCGGGCAGTGCGGCTCCAGGCCGAGCAGCGGCGGGCACCAGCGGCGCACGGCGAAGCCGGTCTGGGTGTCGAAGTAGGTGGTGCCGGGCGCCGCGGGCGCGTCGGACTCGGTGAGGTACCCCTCGAAGGCCGCGATGCCGAGCTCGCCGCGGACGACGCCGTGGCAGTGGTGGTCGACCAGCGGCGGCAGCTCGATCACCAGCGCCACCGGGTGGCCTCCGCGAGCTCGGCGGGACCGTACTCGGCCAAAGCCTCGGACTCGGCGCGCCGCACCGCGACCACCGCGCCGAACAGCGCCTCCCCCAGCGCCTCCTTCAGCGTCCCGCTGCGCACCAGGTGCGAGACGGCCTCGCTGAGCGAGGTCGGCAGCCGTTTCTGGTCGCCGCGCTCGCCGGGATCGCCGCTGACCGGAGGGGGCAGCGTTCCCGCGCCGTCGCGCAGGCCGGCCAGGCCCGCCGCGATGACGGAGCCGACCAGGAGATAGGGGTTGGCCGCCGCGTCGAACGGCTTGAGCTCGGCGTGGCCGCCGTCGGGGTCGTCGGACTCGCCCGGCACCAGGCGCAGCGCCGCCTCGCGGTTCTCCACGCCCCAGCAGCGGTGCACGCCGGCCCAGTGGGAGGGGACGAGCCGCAGGTAGCTGGCCGGGGACGGGGCGCCGATGGCGCAGAGGGCGGGCAGGGCGTCGAGCACGGCCGCCAGGAAGGTGTTCGCGGCGGGCGCCAGGCCGTACGGGGTGCTGGGGTCGCGGTGCAGGTTGTGCCCGTGCTCGCGCAGGCTCAGGTGCAGGTGGCAGCCGTTGCCTACCTGCCCGGCGACGACGGTCGGGGCGAAGGAGGCGCGCAGGCCGTGGGCGGCGCTGACGGCGCGTACGGTCTCGCGGACGAGGACGACCTCGTCGGCGGCGCGCACCGGGTCGGCGGGCGCGGTGGAGACCTCGAACTGGCCGGGCGCGTACTCGGGGTGCACCTGCAGCACCTCGATGCGCTGCGCGGCGAGCGCGTCGTGCAGGTCGAGCAGGTAGTCCGAGAGTTCGGTCACCCGCGTCAGGCCGTAGGCCGGGCCGCGGGAGGCCCAGTCGCCGCTGCCGTCGTCCTTGACCACGACCCACTCGGTCTCGAAGCCCATCCGCAGCTCCAGGCCGCGCTCGGCGGCCCGCTCCGTCATGCGCCGGGCGAACAGCCGCTGGCAGGCGGGGTGCGGGCGGCCTTCCTGGTCGTAGCGGTCGGCCGGGGCCCAGGCCCAGCCGGGGCGGGCGGCCAGCACGGTGAGGCGGTCCAGGTCGGGGAAGAGACGCAGGTCACCGTCGGGGCCGGCGATGTGCGGGGAGGAGGTGATGGCGTCGTCGGAGGTGAAGACGTCGAAGACCGGCGACATGCCCACCCCGCGGTGCGCGGCGTGCGGCAGCCGGGCGGGCGGCACGGTCTTGGCCCTGCTGATGCCCGCGTTGTCGACCCAGCTGACGGCGACCGCGCGCACGCCCTCCGCGGACAGCCGCGCCGCTTCCCGGCGGGCCGTCAGCCGCCGTTCGTCCCGTTCCTCGGTCTCCACCGACGCCTCCTCGTACCGGCCCGTCCGGTCGACCGGACCACTCCCATGGTGGTCCTAACGGGCGGGCCCGGCGTCAGGTGTTGGCGCGTCCGCCGATCTGGATCCCGGCCATCCGCGACCACTCGTAGCGGCCGGTGTGCACCTTGGCCGCCAGGTCGCCGTCGAAGGACTCGTGCACCGTGATCCCGGAGCGCTCGACGGCGCTGCGGGCGATGTCGTACGTGGGCGCCACCAGGTCGCCCCACTCGCCGTTCTCGCCGACGAGCACGATGCGGGTGCCGACCTCGCCGATGTACGCGATCTGGCCCTCGGCGCCGCCGCCGTGGCTCTTGGCGAACGCGGTGATCTGCTTCGCCAGGCGGGCGGCGCGGCGCTCGGCACGGGCCGCGGCCCGGCGGTCCGCGGCCTGGGTGACTGCTTCCTGGGTCTCTGCCATGAAGGGAATGCTACCCGCCGGTAATCAGCGCAGGAAGGGGTCCACGGCGACGGCGACGAACAGCAGCGTCGCGTAGGTGATCGACCAGTGGAACAGCCGCATCTCCTTCAGCTTGGCGCCGACCACACCGGCCTTCGCCCGCCCGTACAGGGCGTGCGCCTCGACCAGCCAGAAGGCGCCCAGCAGCACGGCGGCGGCCGCGTAGAACCAGCCCGCCGCGCCGAGCGGCCACCACAGGGTGAGCGAGACCAGCACCATCACCCAGCTGTAGATGACGATCTGCCGGCCCACCACGACGTTGCCCGCCACGACCGGCAGCATGGGCACGCCGACGCGCGCGTAGTCGTCCTTCACCTTCATCGACAGCGGCCAGTAGTGCGGCGGCGTCCAGAAGAAGAGGACGAGGAAGAGGACGAACGGCGCCCAGGCCAGTTCGTCCCGCACCGCCGACCACCCGATGAGCACCTGCATGCAGCCCGCGATGCCGCCCCAGACGATGTTCTGGGCCGTGCGGCGCTTGAGGCCGAGGGTGTAGACGAAGACGTAGTAGAGGATGGCCGTGAGGGACAGCGCCGCCGACAGCGGGTTGACGAGCACCCAGAACCAGGCGGTGGAAACCACCGAAAGCGTGATGCCGAAGACCAGGCACTCCCACGGCGCGACCATGCCGGTCACCAGCGGGCGCTGCTCCGTACGGTGCATGAGCGCGTCGATGTCACGGTCGATGTACATGTTGAGGGCGTTCGCGCCGCCCGCCGACATGTAGCCGCCGATCATGGTCGTCGCGACCAGCCAGAGGTCGGGCACACCACCCGCCGCAAGGAACATCACCGGAACCGTCGTGATGAGCAGCAGCTCGATGATGCGCGGCTTGGTCAGCGCCACGAACGCCATCACACGGGCACCGAACGGCCGGTGGCGATGGCTCGATCCGATGGCTCCGGCGGGCCGGGATTCGACGGCCGTCACGAACACCCCTGAGGAAAAGTCCAGCAAGCGGCTCCGCTTGCGCGTACCACGCCACTTTAGACGTAGCGGATACTCCACCCGCGCTCGGGGGTGGCACGTGTTGGCCTCCATAGCGCAAGAGAGGCGCAACCTGAAGGTGTTCTGTGTTCAACAGGCGAAGAAACGCTGACCGGGGCACGCTGGTGACACCACCGGTGCCGGGGAGGGAATGTGGCTGCCCGGGGATCGGTTGCCGCAGGCGTCGAGCCCGCACTCGAATAGGTGCACGTACGTGCAGGGGTAGGCTCGGCAACGCCCGGTGTGCACTTCGTCACCGGCGTAATACATGTGGAGAGGAGCCCTCTCAGGTGAGCACCGAGCCGACCACCACCGAGCTGGAGTGGACCGAGCTTGACAGGCGTGCGGTTGACACCGCCCGGGTTCTGGCGATGGATGCCGTGCAGAAGGTCGGCAACGGCCATCCGGGTACGGCGATGAGCCTCGCCCCCGCGGCCTACCTGCTGTTCCAGAAGCTGATGCGGCACGACCCCTCGGACGCCGGGTGGACCGGTCGCGACCGCTTCGTCCTCTCGCCGGGACACACGTCCCTGACGCTTTACACGCAGCTCTTCCTTTCGGGGTACGGCCTGGAGCTGGAGGACCTCAAGGCCTTCCGCACCTGGGGCTCGCGCACCCCCGGCCACCCCGAGCACGGTCACACGACGGGTGTGGAGACCACCACCGGCCCGCTGGGCCAGGGTGTCGCCAACGCGGTGGGCATGGCGATGGCCGCCCGCTACGAGCGCGGCCTGTTCGACCCGGACGCGGCGCCGGGCGAGTCGGTCTTCGACCACACCATCTGGGCGATCGTCTCCGACGGCGACCTGGAGGAGGGCATCTCCGCCGAGGCGTCCTCGCTGGCCGGGCACCAGAAGCTGGGCAATCTGATCGCCCTCTACGACGACAACCACATCTCGATCGAGGGCGACACCGCGACCGCCTTCTCCGAGGACGTGCTGAAGCGCTACGAGGCCTACGGCTGGCACGTGCAGCGCATCGAGCAGGACCCCTCGGGCGACTTCGACGTCCAGGCCCTGTACGCCGCCTTCGCGAAGGCCAAGGCCGTCACCGACCGCCCCTCGATCATCGCGGCCCGCACGATCATCGCCTGGCCCGCCCCGAACGCGCAGAACACCGAGGCCGCCCACGGCTCGGCACTGGGCGACAGCGAGGTCGCGGCCACCAAGAAGGTGCTGGGCTTCGACCCCGAGCAGGACTTCGAGGTCGTCCCCGAGGTGCTGGCGCACGCACGCAAGGTCGCCGACCGCGGCCGCGAGGCCCACGCGGAGTGGACCAAGCGGTTCGAGGAGTGGCGCTCCGCCAACCCGGAGCGGGCCAGGACCTTCGACCGTATCCACGCCGGCGAGCTCCCGGCCGGCTGGGAGGACGTCGTCCCGGAGTTCCCCGCGGGCAAGGACGTCGCCACCCGCAAGGCCTCCGGTGAGGTGCTGAAGGCGCTGGGCGGCGTGATCCCCGAGCTGTGGGGCGGCTCCGCCGACCTGGCGGGCTCGAACCTCACCACCATCGACGCCTCGTCC
Organism: Streptomyces sp. PA03-1a; assembly: GCF_033792805.1. Taxonomy (NCBI): domain Bacteria; kingdom Bacillati; phylum Actinomycetota; class Actinomycetes; order Kitasatosporales; family Streptomycetaceae; genus Streptomyces; species Streptomyces sp. PA03-1a. The sequence goes on along the minus strand of NZ_JARAVO010000110.1, from coordinate 2,494 downwards.
TCGTTCCTCCCGGCGGACAACCCGCTGCCGGAGGCGAACCCGTACGGCCGCACCGTGCACTTCGGCATCCGCGAGCACGCCATGGGCTCGACCATGAACGGCATCGCGCTGCACGGCAACACCCGCGTCTACGGCGGCACCTTCCTGGTGTTCTCCGACTACATGCGCCCGGCGGTCCGCCTGGCGGCGCTGATGAAGCTGCCGGTCTCCTACGTCTGGACGCACGACTCCATCGGCCTGGGCGAGGACGGCCCGACCCACCAGCCGATCGAGCACCTGGCAGCGCTGCGCGCCATCCCCGGCCTCAACGTCGTCCGGCCGGCCGACGCCAACGAGACGGCGATCGCCTGGGCGGAGATCCTGCGCCGCCACACGGCCAAGCCCGCCCCGCACGGCGTGGCGCTGACCCGGCAGAACGTGCCGACCTACCCGGCGAACGAGGACGCGGCCAAGGGCGGGTACGTGCTGTTCGACGCCGAGGGCGGCCAGCCTCAGGTGATCCTGATCGCGACCGGCTCCGAGGTGCAGCTGGCCGTCGAGGCCCGCGAGCAGCTGCAGGCCGACGGCATCCCGGCGCGCGTGGTCTCCATGCCGTCCGTGGAGTGGTTCGAGGAGCAGGACCAGGCCTACCGCGACAGCGTCATCCCGCCGAACGTGCGGGCGCGGGTCGCCGTCGAGGCCGGCATCGGGCTGACCTGGCACCGTTTCGTCGGTGACGCGGGCCGGATCGTGTCCCTGGAGCACTTCGGGGCAAGCGCCGATTACAAGGTCCTCTACCGCGAGTTCGGTCTGACCGCGGAGGCCGTGGCCGCCGCAGCGCGCGACTCGCTCGCCGCCGCCGCACGCTGACGCACGGACCCATACGACGTACCGAGGAGATGCAGAACCCATGACAGACGCACTCAAGCGCCTCTCCGACGAGGGCGTGGCGATCTGGCTCGACGACCTGTCCCGCAAGCGGATCACCTCCGGCAACCTGGCCGAGCTCATGGACCAGAGCCACGTGGTCGGTGTCACCACCAACCCCTCGATCTTCCAGAAGGCGATCTCCAGCGGGGACGGCTACGAGCAGCAGCTCACCGACCTCGCCGCCCGGAAGCTGACGGTGGACGAGGCCCTGCGCATGATCACCACCGCTGACGTGCGCGACGCCGCCGACGTGCTGCGCCCGCTGTACGACGCCAGCGGCGGCCAGGACGGCCGGGTGTCCATCGAGGTCGACCCGCGTCTGGCGCACAACACCGCCGCCACCATCGCCGAGGCCAAGCAGCTCGCCTGGCTGGTTGACCGGCCCAACACCCTGATCAAGATCCCGGCCACCAAGGCGGGCCTGCCGGCCATCACCGAGGTGATCGGCCGGGGCATCAGCGTCAACGTCACGCTGATCTTCTCCCTGGAGCGCTACCGCGAGGTCATGGACGCCTACCTGGCGGGCCTGGAGAAGGCCCGGGCCGCGGGCCTGGACCTCTCCCTGATCCGCTCGGTGGCCTCCTTCTTCGTCTCGCGGGTGGACACCGAGATCGACAAGCGCCTGGAGAAGCTGGGCAGCGACGAGGCCAAGTCCCTCAAGGGCAAGGCCGCCGTCGCCAACGCCCGGCTCGCCTACCAGGCGTACGAGGAGGTCTTCTCCTCCGACCGCTGGCAGGCGCTGGAGCACGAGGGCGCGCACAAGCAGCGTCCGCTGTGGGCCTCCACCGGCGTGAAGGACCCGTCCTACCCCGACACCCTGTACGTGACCGAGCTGGTCGCCCCGGGCATCGTCAACACCATGCCCGAGGCCACGCTCGACGCGGTGGCCGACCACGGTGAGGTCACCGGCGACACCATCCGCGGCACGTACGAGCAGTCCCAGGGCGAGCTGGACGCGATCGCCGCGCTCGGCATCTCGTACGACGACGTCGTCCAGCTGCTGGAGGACGAGGGCGTCGAGAAGTTCGCGGCGTCCTGGAACGAGCTGCTGGGCTCGACCGAGGCCGAGCTCAAGCGCCTGGCGCCGAAGGAGGCGTAAGCACGTTGAGCAGCGCCAACCCGCTGCGTGACGCATCGGACCGACGGCTCCCGCGCATCGCGGGACCGTCGGGCCTGGTGATCTTCGGCGTCACGGGCGATTTGTCACGTAAAAAGCTGATGCCTGCCGTGTACGACCTGGCCAACCGCGGGCTGCTGCCGCCGGGCTTCTCGCTCGTCGGCTTCGCCCGCCGCGACTGGGCGGACGAGGACTTCGCGCAGGTCGTCCACGACTCCGTCAAGGAGCACGCGCGCACCCCCTTCCGCGAGGAGGTCTGGCAGCAGCTCTCCGAGGGGATGCGGTTCGTCCCCGGCGACTTCGACGACGACCAGGCCTTCGAGAAGCTGCGCGGCACGGTCGACGAACTGGACAAGGCCCGCGGTACCGGCGGCAACTTCGCCTTCTACCTCTCGGTGCCGCCCAAGTTCTTCCCGACCGTGGTCCAGCAGCTGAAGAAGCACGGGCTGTCCGACCCGCCCGAGGGCT
>NZ_JARAVO010000010.1:0-67921 GCF_033792805.1 Streptomyces sp. PA03-1a | reverse complement strand
GCGTCGGGGACCGTGTCCGGGGCGGGCCGGTCCCGCGGCTCAGGGGGAACCGGCGCGACCGTCTCCGGCCGGCTCCACCACTTCGGCCCTTCGGCCTTCCCCTCGTCCACGGTGCTCCCCTACGACGACCAGTCCTCCCTGGATTGAACCAGGAGTCGGCGCCGCCCGCAGCCGACCGCTCAGCGGGTCACGGGGAAGTGGCCGACCAGGGGGACGACCGAGTCGAACGGAACGGGCACGGCCGGCGAGGCCGTCGCGCCGCTCGACGAGGCGGGCGAAGCGGAGGGACTCGCGGTCGCCGGCGGGGCCAGGGCGGGTGCCGGGGTGACCCCCGGGACCGCGGACGCGGCCGAGCCGGTGACCGACCGGTCGTCGCCCGACAGACCCAGCGGCCGGGTGACGGTGCCGGCGGGCACCCGGCCGTCCGTGCCGACGCCGAACGGATGCATGCCGCGGGAGTCGGGGTGCAGCAGGTCGCTGGTGGCCGTGCTCCACACGTCGGCCGCCGCGCGGGCGGTCGCGCCGCTGAACGGCGTCGCGGGGGCGCCCGGGCCGCTGCGGGAGAGCGGGGTGCCGCCGGCTCCGTCGACCGCGGCGTCCAGCGGCAGCGCGCCGCCGAGCGCGATGGCCGCCATGGAGACCGCGCCCGCCGCGGCGAAGGCGAACCGGCGCCGGCCGCGGGCCGCTGCGGCGGACGAAGCGGGGCCGACGGGCGCGACCGCCGCGCCGGAGCGGCCGCTCTCGTGGATCCGGAAGCCGCGCGACGCGGACGCGGACAGGGGAAGCGAGAACTCCTCGCGCGCCTTCCCGAACAGACCGCCGCCGAGGCGCTCACCGCCGAGGCTGGCCGTCTCCATCAGTCCGCCGTCCCCGAAGGGCCCTCTTCCGCCGTCCCCGTCACCCCCGGGCAGCTCCTGGAGGCGGGCGAGCAGGCCTGCGGAGAGGGCGGGCGGCGCCGAGGCGGCGACCACGTCCTTCATCCGGCGCTGCTCGTCGGCAGCGGCCTTGCAGTCGGGGCAGGTCGCCAGGTGCGCGAGCACCCGGTCGCGGGCGTCGTCGTGCAGCTCGCCGTCGACGAAGGCGGCGAGGTGGTCGCCCAAGTGCTGGTCGGCACACGTGAGATGCCGGCTGACACCGCTGCTCACGTGCTCCCGCCCTCCAGGGCCGGCCGGCCGGTGGCCAGGACGGGCGCGCGGCCCGCACGGGCGGCCGGCGCACGGTGCTCCAGCGCCTTGCGCAGGTGCGAACGACCGCGGTGGATACGGCTGCGCACGGTGCCCAGCTTCACGCCGAGCGTCGCGGCGATCTCCTCGTAGGACAGTCCCTCGATGTCACAGAGCACGACGGCCGCACGGAACTCCGGGGCGAGGGTGTCCAGCGCCTGCTGGATGTCCGCGTCGAAGTGGGTGTCGGCGAAGTGCTGCGCCGGGGACGGCTCGCGGCTCGGCAGCCGCTCCGCGGCGTCGTCGCCCAGGGCGTCGAAGCGGATGCGCTGACGGCGGCGGACCATGTCGAGGAAGAGGTTGGTGGTGATGCGGTGCAGCCAGCCCTCGAAGGTGCCGGGGGTGTACGTCGACAGCGAGCGGAAGACGCGGACGAAGACCTCCTGGGTGAGGTCCTCGGCGTCGTGCTGGTTGCCGGTGAGACGGTACGCCAGGCGGTAGACCCGGGCACTGTGCGTACTGACGATCTCCTCCCACGAAGGGGGGGTCCACGCCTGGTTGTCCCCGTCGGTGGCGAAGGTCGCGTTGGCGGCCACAGTCACGGACTCGTCGTTGCGCGGACGGTCGTCAGCTGTATCGGTCACGGATTTCGGCTCGCCGGCCGACCTGCGGAAGCGCGACAGCACTCCCCGGTGACCCGCCGCAGCCGCACCTCCCCTGTCGGCTCTGGTGGTGTCCAGTAGAGCCCCTACCATAGCCACCTCGCCCGTTAGCTCCGGATAAGTGCCGGGCGCATCGCTCCCGGCCCTGACGTTCAGGTCCGTCGCAGGTACCAACGAGCGGTCCCATCTGCGGGTTCCCGACCGCAACGGATACAGTCGCCAGGCGGGCTGCAACCGTCAGGCGGACAGGAGAGGGCAATTACCGGCAACCGGCAGGCGAGCTGGGCGTTCGCGGACGCTTTCGTCGCCGAGGACGACGCGCTGATACGAGCCCGCGGGCGAGCTCGTGAGGCAGGCGTGCGCCCCGTCTCCCCCGGCACCGGCGCGGCACTGCGACTGCTGGCCGCCGCCACGGACGCCAAGGCGGTGGTGGAGATCGGCACCGGCACCGGGGTCTCCGGCATCCACCTGCTGCAGGGCATGCGCCCCGACGGCGTGCTGACCACCGTCGACACCGAACCGGACCGCCAGCAGCACGCCCGCACCGCCTACCGGGAGGCGGGGTTCGCGGGGAACCGCGCCCGCTTCATCCCCGGCCGGGCGCTGGACGTCCTCCCCCGGCTCGCCGACGGCGGCTACGACCTGGTGTTCTGCGACGGGGACCGGCTGGAGTACCCGGACTACCTGGGCGAATCGTTGCGCCTGCTGCGCCCCGGGGGGCTGGTCTGCTTCGAGGGGGCCTTCGCGCAGGGCCGGTCCATGGACGCCGCCCACTCCGAACCGGAGGTCATCCGGCTGCGCGAACTGATGCGGACGGTACGGGACAACGCGGCCCTCGCCCCCGTCCTGCTGCCGACCGACGACGGCCTGCTCTGCGCGGTACGGCGCGGCTGACAATTTCCCCGCCCGGAATGCACCTGTTTCCGGAGCGGCGCGCAAACGGACAAACAAGTGGGCCCCCGGCGCATGCCGCCAGGGGCCCAAGGCTTGGATTGGCCGGTTGTCAGGCGATGGCCTTCTTCAAAGCCTCGCCGAGTGCATCCGCCTCGTCCGGAGTCAGCTCGACGACAAGCCGTCCGCCGCCCTCGAGCGGAACGCGCATGATGATGCTCCGCCCCTCCTTGGTCACCTCGAGCGGGCCATCACCCGTCCGCGGCTTCATGGCCGCCATGCTCGTTCCCCTTCCTGAAACCAGCTCTTCGCACACGGTGGCCCAGGCGCCACCGGACTCGAACACATTGGTTCTCGGCCATTATCCCGCATCGGGTGACCTGATGACCAACATCGGTTCCCATCCGTTCGAGAACCCGGTCCCGCAAAACCGTCCATTTCGGTGATCGCACTCTCGGCCGCGTTTGATGGGGGTCACATGTCCGTGCCCGGCGATCTCCGGCATGCTGGCCCCGAACGTGAGCCGCGACGAAGGGGACCACATGGCCGACACCGTGCTGTACGAGGTGAGTGACGGGCTCGCCACCATCACCCTGAACCGCCCCGAGGCGATGAACTCGCTGAACGTGGAGACCAAGGTCGCCCTGCGGGACGCCCTGGAGGCGGCGGGCGCCGACCCCGCGGTGCGGGCCGTGCTGCTGACCGCGAACGGCAAGGCCTTCTGCGTCGGCCAGGACCTCAAGGAGCACGTCGCGTTCCTCCAGCAGGAGGGCGGCGGGCCTGCCATGTCCACGGTGCGCGAGCACTACAACCCGATCGTCACCGCGATCGCCACCATGCCCAAGCCCGTCGTCGCCGGGGTCAACGGGGTCGCCGCAGGCGCGGGCGCCGGCTTCGCCTTCGCCTGCGACTACCGCGTGGTCGCCGACACCGCCGCCTTCAACACCTCCTTCGTCGGCGTCGCCCTGACCGCCGACTCCGGGGCCTCCTGGACGCTGCCCCGGCTGGTGGGCCGCAGCCGCGCCGCCGACCTGCTGCTCTTCCCGCGCACGATCAGCGCGCAGGAGGCCTTCGAGCTGGGCGTCGCCAACCGCCTGGTCCCGGCCGGCGAGCTGGCCGCCGAGGCCGCCTCGGTCGCCCGCACCCTCGCCGAGGGCCCGACGGTCGCCTACGCGGCGGTGAAGGCCTCCCTGGCGTACGGCGAGGGGCACTCGCTGGTCGACACGCTGGCCAAGGAGGACGAGCTGCAGACGGCCGCCGGCGCCTCCGAGGACCACCGGATCGCCGTCGACGCGTTCCTGAAGAAGGACAAGCCCCGCTTCCTCGGCCGCTGAGCCGCGGCGGGCGGGGCGGCCGGGACGGGCGGGACGCTCAGCGGCGGGCGCAGCAGTCGGCCAGGTGGTCGTCCACCAGGCCGCAGGCCTGCATCAGCGCGTAGGCCGTGGTGGGGCCGACGAAGCGGAAGCCGCGCTTCTTGAGGTCCTTGGCCAGCGCGGTGGACTCCGCCGTGACGGCCGGCACGTCCGCGACCGTGCGGGGTGCCGGGCGTCCGGCGGGGTCCGGCGCGTACGACCAGACCAGGGCGTCCAGACCGCCCTCGTGGGCCTCGCGCAGCGCCAGGGTGGCCTGCGCGTTGCCGATGGAGGCGTCGATCTTGGCGCGGTTGCGGATGATGCCGGTGTCGGCGAGGAGCCGCTCCCGGTCGTCGTCGGTGAAGGCGGCGACCGCCTCCGGGGAGAAGCCGGCGAAGGCCTTCCGGAAGCCCTCGCGGCGGCGCAGGATCGTGATCCAGGACAGGCCCGACTGGAAGGCCTCCAGGCACAGCCGCTCGAAGAGGGCCGCCTCGCCGTGCACCGGGCGCCCCCACTCGGTGTCGTGGTATTCGACGTAGTCGTCGGTGGACAGCCCCCACGGACAGCGGGCCAGGCCGTCCGGCCCGGTCACCACGCCGCCGTCGCTCACAGCCCGCTCCCGGGGGCGCGCGGGTCCTCGGGGGCCCGCGGGGCCTCGTCGGCGTCCTTGAGTAGCGAGTGGCCGCCGAGCCGGGTGGCGTGGGCGCCGGCCAGCGCGGCCTCCAGGTCGGCGATGTGGGCGTCGCGCTGGGCCAGTTCCGCGCCGAGGCGCTCCAGCACGTCGTCGACGTCCACCATGCGGTAACCGCGCACGGTCACCGGCAGGCGCAGCCGCTCGACGTCCGCGCGGCCCACCGGCCGCTGCGGCGGCAGCCGGTCCTCCACCCGGTCCGGCTCCACGTCACGGAGCACCCCGCCGTCGCCGAGCACCGCGAGGGCGACCGCGGCGACCACCGCGACCAACGCGATGAGCATGAACCAGAACAAGACCTCTCCCGGGGTCGGCCCGACGTGTACGCCACGATCGTGCCACGTCGCGCCGTGCGCGCGGTGTGCGGTCGGCGACTATCTTCGATCGGCGTACGACATTTCGAGGGAGGCAGGCGCGACATGCTGCGGCTGGGCACACGGGAATTCGGCGAGCACGAGCCCGTGATCATGGCGATCGTGAACCGGACGCCGGACTCGTTCTACGACCAGGGCGCCACGTTCACCGACGCACCGGCCCTCGAACGCGTCGGGCGCGCGGTCGCGGAGGGCGCCGCGATCATCGACGTCGGCGGGGTGAAGGCGGGCCCCGGCGAGGAGGTCTCGGCGCAGGAGGAGATCCGCAGGACCGCCGGTTTCGTCGCCGAGGTGCGCCGGCGCCACCCCGACGTGGTGATCAGCGTCGACACCTGGCGCCACGAGGTCGGCGAGGCGGTCTGCGAGGCCGGGGCGGACCTGCTCAACGACGCCTGGGGCGGCGTCGACCCCCGGCTCGCCGAGGTCGCCGCGAAGCACGGCGTCGGCCTGGTCTGCACCCACGCGGGCGGCGCGCTGCCGCGCACCCGGCCGCACCGGGTCGGCTACGAGGACGTGATGGCCGACATCCTGAAGGTGACGGTGGGCCTCGCGGAGCGGGCGGCCGCGCTCGGGGTGCGGCGGGACGCCATCCTCATCGACCCCGGCCACGACTTCGGGAAGAACACCCGGCACTCGCTGGAGGCGACCCGGCGGCTGCCGGAGATGACGGCCACCGGCTGGCCGGTGCTGGTCTCGCTGTCCAACAAGGACTTCGTGGGCGAGACCCTGGACCGCCCCGTCAGGGAGCGGCTGATCGGCACCCTGGCGACGACCGCCGTCTCGGCGTGGCTCGGCGCCCGGGTGTACCGGGTGCACGAGGTCGCCGAGACCCGTCAGGTGCTGGACATGGTGGCCTCGATCGCGGGACACCGGCCCCCGGCGGTCGCCCGGCGGGGGCTGGCGTAGGGCCCGCGGTTCAGTCGCCGGTCTCCTTGGTCACCAGGGCGACCGCCTCGTCGACGTCGTCCGTGACGTGGAGGAGTTCCAGGTCGACCGGGGACGCCTTGCCGCCGTCCACGACGGTGTCGCGGACCCAGTCGACCAGGCCGCGCCAGTAGGCGGAGCCGAACAGGACGATGGGGAACTGCGTGACCTTGCGGGTCTGGACCAGCGTGAGGGCCTCGAAGAGCTCGTCGAGGGTGCCGAAGCCGCCCGGCAGGACGATGAACCCGGAGGCGTACTTCACGAACATCGTCTTGCGGACGAAGAAGTAGCGGAAGTTCACGCCGATGTCGACGTAGGGGTTGAGCCCCTGCTCGAAGGGGAGCTCGATGCCCAGGCCCACCGAGACCCCGCCGGCCTCGCAGGCACCCCGGTTGGCCGCCTCCATGGCCCCGGGGCCGCCGCCGGTGATGACGGCGAAGCCCGCCTCGGCCAGGGCGCGGCCGATGCGGACGCCAATCTCGTAGTCGGCCGAGCCCTCCGCCATACGGGCGGACCCGAAGACGCTGACCGCCCTGCCGAGTTCGGCGAGCGCACCGAAGCCCTCGACGAACTCCGACTGGATGCGCATCACGCGCCACGGGTCGCCGTGCACCCAGTCCGAGGGTCCACGGGTGTCCAGCAGCCGCTGGTCGGTCGTCGACTTCTGCACCTGGCCCCGGCGTCGTACGACGGGACCGGTGTGGCGCTCGGGCCAGCCGCGCCCCGTGGGGCTGCTGCCCTCCGCCGCGGCTGTCTCGGCGGCGGACGCCTCCTCCGCGTCACTGTCCATGTCGCGCTCCTTTCGCTGCCGTCCGGTCAGGGTACGACCGCGTCCGCCGGGCGGATCAAGAACGCGCCGCTGAATTGCTCGTTACGACAGCCAGGCGCGCAGCTTCTCCTCCGCATCCAGGACGGCGGCGACGGCGACGTGCTCCTCGCGGGTGTGGGCGAGCCGGGGGTCGCCGGGGCCGTAGTTCACGGCCGGGACGCCCAGCGCGGAGAAGCGGGCCACGTCGGTCCAGGCCTCCTTGGGCGCGGGCTCGGTGCCGATGGCCTCGACGAAGGCGGCCGCCGCCGGGTGGGACAGGCCCGGCAGGGCGCCGGGGGCGCTGTCGGTCAGCCGCACCTCGTAGCCCTCGAAGACCTCGCGGACGTGGGCGAACGCCTCGGCCTCGGAACGGTCGGGGGCGAAGCGGAAGTTGACGATCACCGCGCAGGAGTCGGGGATCACGTTCCCGGCGTGACCGCCCTCGATCATGACGGCGTTGAGGCCCTCGCGGTAGGTGAGGCCGTCGACGACCGCCCGCCGCGGCTCGTAGGCGGCGAGCCGGGCCAGCACGGGCGCGGCCTTGTGGATGGCGTTCTCGCCCAGCCAGCTGCGCGCGGAGTGGGCGCGGCGGCCGGTGGTCTCCACCCGGAACCTCAAGGTGCCCTGGCAGCCGCCCTCGACCTTTGCGTCGGTGGGCTCCAGCAGGACGGCGAAGTCGCCGGCGAGCCACTGCGGGTGGTTCTCGGCGAGCCGCTTGAGGCCGTTGTGCTCCGCCGCGATCTCCTCGGCGTCGTAGAAGACGAAGGTCAGGTCGCGGTTGGGCTCGGTGAGGGTCGCGGCGAGCCGCAGCTGGACGGCGACCCCGGACTTCATGTCGGAGGTGCCGCAGCCCCACAGGACGCCGTCCTCGTCGAGGCGGGAGGGCACGTTCGCGGCGATCGGCACGGTGTCCAGGTGACCGGCGAGTACGACGCGCTCGGGCCGGCCGAGCCGTGTGCGGGCGACGACGGCGTCCCCGTCCCGGTCCACCGTGAGGTGGGGCAGGGCGCGCAGGGCGCTCTCCACGGCGTCCGCCAGCGGCTTCTCGGCGAGGCTGACGGAGGGGATGTCGACGAGCTGCGCCGTCACGGCGGCGGCGTCCTGACTGAGATCGAGCACGGGCCGTTCCATGCCGCCGACCCTACCGGGGGCCTGACGAGGCCACCGGCACAGCGGGCTTCGGTACGGTGTGCGCGTGCCGAAGCCACCGTCGACCTCGACACCCGCCGCAAGCGCCCCCCGCAGGCGGGGGCGCGCAGCCCGTCTGATCACCGCAGGACTGGTCCTGCTGGGGGTCGCGGGCTACTCCGCGTACCACCTGGCCGGCGTCGGCGGCGGTCCGCGCCATCCGGCCTGCACGGTCACCACGGAGGCCGGCAGCCTGACCCTGGAGCCCCAGCAGGCGGCGAACGCCTCCACGATCGCCGCGGTGGCGACCTCGCGCGGGCTGCCGGAGCGGGCGGTGACGATAGCGCTGGCCACGTCCATGCAGGAGTCGGCGCTGCGCAATCTCGACCACGGGGACCGCGACTCGGTGGGCCTGTTCCAGCAGCGCCCTTCGCAGGGCTGGGGCACGGCCGCGCAGATCATGGACCCGGTCTACGCCTCCAACGAATTCTTCGACGGCCTGGTGAAGATCCACGGCTATTCCCGGCTGCCCCTCACGGTGGCTGCGCAGAAAGTGCAGAAGAGCGGCTTCCCGCAGGCGTACGCCAAGCACGAGGCGGACGCCGCGCTGCTCGCCGGCGCGCTGACCGGCCGGCACGCCGGGGCGCTCACCTGCGTCACCCCCCTGGCCGCGGGGACGGTCTCCGGGGGCGACCCGGCGAAGGTGCGGGAGCGGCTGGTGCGGGAGTTCGGGGCCGACGTGGCGCCGCGCACCACCGAGACGCCCGCGGACCCGGACGGCGAGGCCGCGCGGGACGCCAAGAACGGTGCGCGGGGCCGGGGTCCGGCGCGGCGCACGGTGGCCGTGCCGTCGGCCCCGGCGGGGAACGAGGCGCGCGGCGACGAGGGCCGGCGGGGCTGGGAGCTGGCCCAGTGGGCGGTGGCGCACGCCCATGAACTGAAGGTGGAGAAGGTGTCCTTCGGGAACCGCGAGTGGTCGGCGGAGGCCTCCGACCGGGGCTGGACGGCATCGAATTCCGACGCCGCGCACGGGGCCGGCGGCGACGTCAGGATCACCGTCGCGCAATAGTGCGGGCATTCACCCCCAGGCGGGTGATTGATACGCCAAAACCATCAGATGCGAATCCGCTCGTTCGGGGGTGCGAAAAAAGCTCCTGATCAAGGGCTGTGACGTTTCCGCGGCACTTCCGGCCCCGTCCGAATTGCTCCGCTTTACCGTCCCGGGAATCCTTTCGCATTACCAATTCTTTACTCTTGGGGGCCGCAACCTTCGGCCCCCTTCACGCGGTAGTCACGACGTCCGCCCCGCGGACATGTCACGTCGAAACCGTCGTCTCTCCGTAAAAGGAGCACCATGTCTCTCCCCCTCGCGCGTCGGATCGCCCGGGCTGCCCTGCTGGTCGGCGCGGCCGCGGCTCCTCTCATCGGTGCCGGTGCCGCGTCCGCCGCAGCGCTGCCGCAGGTCGGCGACCTGGGTGGGCTGACCAACGTGGACAAGACCCCCGAGCTCACCGGCACCGTGAACGGCGTGGCCAAGCAGTCCGGCGCCGTGAAGACCGTGCAGGAGGCGCTGCCCGCGACGACCGACACCGTCAGCGACCTGGCCAAGGACGCCCAGCCCGCCGTCAAGGGCGCGGCGACGCAGACCGCCAGGACCGTCGGCGGCACCGCCCAGGAGCTCGGGAAGACCGCCGCCAAGGGCTCCGGGCTGCCGGGCGGGCTCCCCTCCACCGGGCAGCTGCCCCTCCAGGGGCTCCCCATCGGCGGCTGACCCCCCACAGCCGCACCGAAAGGGCCCGGGGAGCGGTGCTCCCCGGGCCCTTTGCGCCCGCGTCGTGGCCGCCCGCGCCTCAGGAGGACAGCCGGCGCACCGCCGCCGCCACCCGCTCGTCGGTGGCCGTGAAGGCGATCCGCACGTACCGCTCCCCCGCCACGCCGTAGAAGTCGCCGGGCGCCACGAGGATGCCGTGCTTGGACAGGTCCGCGACGGTGTCCCAGCAGGACTCGTCACGCGTCGCCCACAGGTACAGGCTCGCCTCGCTGTGCTCGATGCGGAAGCCGGCCGCCTCGAAGGCCTCGCGCAGGGACGCCCGCCGCCGCGCGTAGCGCTCGCGCTGCCGGGCCACGTGGGCGTCGTCCCCGAGCGCGGCGACCGTGGCGGCCTGCACCGGGGCGGGCGTCATCATGCCGCCGTGCTTGCGGATCTGCAGCAGCTCGCCGAGCACGGCCGGGTCGCCCAGGAGGAACGCTGAGCGGTAGCCGGCCAGGTTGGAGCGCTTGGACAGCGAGTGGACGGCCACGATGCCCTCGTAGGAGCCGCCGCAGACGTCCGGGTGCAGGACCGACACCGGGTCGGCGTCCCAGCCCAGCTCCAGGTAGCACTCGTCGCTGAACACCAGCACGCCGTGCTCGCGCGCCCAGGCGACGGCACGGGTCAGCTCGTCCTTGGACAGCACGCGACCGGTGGGGTTGGAGGGGCTGTTGAGCCACAGCAGCCGCAGCCCGGCCGGGTCGGGCTCGGTCGGTTCGTCGTAGACGACCGCCTCGGCGCCCGCCAGCCGCGCGCCGACCTCGTAGGTCGGGTAGGCCAGCCGCGGGTACGCCACCTTGTCGCCCGCGCCGAGACCCAGTTGGGTCGGCAGCCAGGCGACCAGTTCCTTGGAGCCGACGACCGGCAGCACGTGCGCGTCGGTCAGGCCGGTGGCGCCCAGCCGGCGGCCGGCCCAGCCGGTGATGGCGGCGCGCAGCTCGGGCGTCCCCCACACGGTCGGGTACCCGGGGCTGTCCGCGGCCCCGGCCAGGGCCCGCTGCACGATGTGCGGGACCGGGTCGACCGGGGTGCCGACCGACAGGTCGACGATGCCGCCGGGATGGGCGGCGGCCGTGGCCTTGTACGGTTCGAGCCGGTCCCAGGGGAAGACGGGGAGTCTGGACGAGACTGGCTGCGCCACGGTGGTGCTCACTTTCCGTTCCTCGCAGGCACGCGGCCTGCCACTACCTGAAACACGGCGGTCCCGTACGGCGGTGTGCCGTACGGGACCGCCCGCAACGGTCGGGTCACTCGCCCTGCGGCGGCAGGGCGGCGATGAAGGGGTGGTCGCGCTCGATCAGCCCGAGCTTGGAGGCACCACCGGGCGAGCCGAGCTCGTCGAAGAACTCGACGTTCGCCTTGTAGTAGTCCTTCCACTCCTCCGGGGTGTCGTCCTCGTAGAAGATGGCCTCCACCGGGCAGACCGGCTCACAGGCTCCGCAGTCGACGCATTCGTCCGGGTGGATGTACAAGGACCTCTGGCCCTCGTAGATGCAGTCGACGGGGCACTCCTCGATGCACGCCTTGTCCTTGACGTCGACACAAGGCTGCGCGATGACGTAGGTCACGCTGTCGTTCCTCCTCGGTAGGGCTGTCTCGCGCGGGAGCGCGGCGTCGTCGATGCCCGCCCCTAGTATCTCCGTTCTTGGGCAGCAGACGAACAGGAGGGGCGGTCATGAGCATGGATTTCACCGCCGGAGGCCGGCTCGAGGTACGCATAACCCCTTCTGACGTGGGCAAACGCGTTTCGGTCCGAAGGATCGCGGAGATCGTCGAGGGGCGGCCGGTGTTCGCCGACGCCGTCGGGATTCTCACATCGTGGAACGAAGGGGTGCTTGTTGTCACCCGTCGGGACGGGGAGACCGTCCGCATCGCGGAATCGTCCCTGGTCGCGGGCAAGATCGTGCCCGACGCACCGGCGCGCCGCGGCGCCCGTGCGCCCCGCGCGACGGCCAGGGAGCTGCAGGAATCGGCCTCCCGCTGCTGGCCCGCGCAGGAGGCCGCCCGGCTGGGCGCGTGGACGCTGCGGGCGGCCGGCGGCTTCACCCGGCGCGCCAACTCCGTGCTGCCCCTGGGCGATCCGGGTGTCCCGCTGACGGAGGCCGCCGCGCGGATCGCCCGCTGGTACGGCGATCGCGGACTGCCGGCGTACGTGCAGGTCACGACCGGCAGCGAGGACTCCGACGAGACGCTGGCGCAGGCGCTGGGCGGCCTCGGCTGGACGGCGGAGGGCCACGCCCTGCTGCGCACGGCCGCCCTGGCGCCGATCGCGGACCTGCCCGGCGCCGAGGCCGTACGCCTGTCCCGCGAGGCCGACGCGGCGTGGCTCGCCCGCTACCACCGCACGGGTGACCTCGGCGACGCGGCCCTGAAGGTGCTCACCGGCGGCCCCTCGGTGTGGTTCGCCACGGTGCCGGGGGACGGCGACCCCGCCGACACCGGGCCCGCGGCGATCGGGCGCTGCGTCGTCGACGGCCGCTTCGCCTCCTTCGGCGCCGTCGAGGTGGCCCCCTCCCACCGGCGGCGCGGACTGGCCCTGGCCGTGATGGCCGCGCTCGCCCGCAAGGCCCTGGACGAGGGCGCCTCCGGCGCGTACCTGCAGGTCGAGACCGACAACGAGGGCGCGCGCGCCCTCTACGACCGGATGGGCTTCACCACCCACCACGCGTACCACTACCGGCGCGGCCCGCTGTCCGCGGAAGGGTGAGAACCCCGGTATGGACGACTCCACCAGGCAGCGCTTCGCCGAGGCCGCCCGCGAGGTGCGCCCCGACCTCGCGGACCTGTGCCTGCTCATCGGGGCCGAGGCCGACCCGTCCCTCGACGAGGCCGGGACGGACGCGGCGCAGATGGAACTCGACCGTCTCGCCGGGCTCCTGCCATACGGCCTCACCGGCCCCGCCGAGTGGGCCGACGCCACCGCCGAATTGCTCGCCGGCCGCTGCGGGTTCGGCGGCTCCCCGGCCGACTACCAGCGGCTGGAGTCCTCGCTGCTGCACGAGGTGCTGCAGCGACGGCGCGGGCTGCCGATCCTGCTGTCGGTGGTCTGGATGGAGGTCGTCCGGCGCGCCGGCGGCCCGGTCCACGGCGTCGCCCTCCCCGGGCACTTCGTCGTGGGCTTCGGCGACCCCGCGGGCGTCTTCGTGCTGACCGACCCCTTCAACGGCGGCCGGCGGCTCGGGGAGGAGGACGTGCGCCTGCTGGTGGCGGGCGCGACGGGGGCCGCGCCCTCCCCGGCGATGCTGGAACCCGCGGATCCCCTGGACATCGTGCTGCGGGTGCTCAACAACATCCGCGCGTGGGCCTCGGCACGGCCGGAGCACCTGACGACGCAGCTGTGGGCGGTCGAACTGGCGCTGCTGCTGCCCCACCATCCGGCACGGCTGCGCCTCGAACACGCCCAACTCCTGGTGCGGAAGGGGGACTTCGCGCGGGGCGCCGCGGAGATGGAGGCGTACGCGGACGTGCTCGCCGAGGCGGAGCCCTCCGCCGCGACCGCGATGCGGCGGCAGGCGCGGGCCGCCCGGGCGCTCCTCAACTGACCGGGGGGTGCCGGCACGCAGGCGGGTTGTGGCAGGCGGTCCGCCGCGAGGCGGAACGGGTGGGCACGGGCGGCGGGCGGCTAGAGCCAGCCGCGTTCGAGGGCGATGCGGACCGCTTCTGCGCGGTTGCGCGCGGCGGTCTTCTGGATCGCGGTGGAGAGGTAGTTGCGGACGGTCCCCTCGGAGAGGTGGAGGCGCCGGGCGATGTCCGCGTTGAGGGAACCGTCGGCCGCCGCGCGCAGGACGTCGCGCTCGCGCGGGGTGAGGGGGTCGGCCCCCTCCGAGAGCGCGGCGGCGGCGAGCACCGGGTCGATCACCTTCTCCCCCCGCAGCACCCTGCGCACCGCCTCCGCGAGTTCCCCCGCGGGCGCGTCCTTGACCAGGAACGCGTCGGCGCCCGCCTCCATGGCCCGGCGCAGGTACCCGGGCCGGCCGAAGGTGGTGACGATGACGACGCGGACCCCGGGCAGTTCCGCCCGCACCACGGCGGCCGCGTCGAGGCCGGTCATCGCGCCGGGCATCTCGATGTCGAGGAGGGCGACCTGCGCCCCGGCGTCGCGGGCCGCTCCGACGACGTCCTCGCCGCGCGCGACCTGCGCGACCACCTCGATGTCGTCCTCAAGCCCCAGCAGCGCGGCCAGGGCCTCGCGCACCATCGACTGGTCCTCCGCCAGCAGCACCCGGATCATGGCCGTGAGCGTAGTCGGCAGGGACGACGGCGTGGAGGGTGAAGCCGCCGTCCGCGGCGGTCTCCAGACGGCCACCGGCGAGCATCAGGCGCTCCTCCAGGCCGGTCAGCCCGTTGCCGCGCCGTGTGCCGCCGGGGCCCGGGCCGCGCCCGTCGTCGGCGACGGTGAGCCGTACCGTGCCGTCGTCCTCGGCGACGGTCACCACGCAGCGGGCGGCGCCGCTGTGCCGTACGACGTTGGTGACGGCCTCGCGCAGGGCCCAGGCCAGCGCGCCCTCGGCCTCCGGGGCGAGCGGGGCGGCCACGGTCGCGGGCAGCTCGGCGCGGACCCCGGCGGCCTGCAGCGCGCCACGGGCGCCGGCGAGCTCGGCGGCGAGGGTGGGCCTGCGGTAGCCGCTGACGGCCTCCCGCACGTCCACGAGGGCCTGCCGGCTGACCCGCTCGATGTCGGCGACCTGCGCGGCGGCGTCCTCGGGACGGCCGGGCAGCATGCGCCCGGCCAGTTCGCTCTTGAGGGTGATCAGCGAGAGCGAGTGGCCGAGCAGGTCGTGCAGGTCGCGGGCGAGCCGCAGGCGTTCCTCCGTGGCGGCCAGCTGGGCCACCGCCGCCCGGGCCTCGCGCAGTTCGCGGGTGGTGCGCACCAGCTGGCGCACCCCGGTCATGGCGTAGCCGCCGAGCAGGCACGGCACGAGCAGCGAGACCACCGTGGCCTGGTTCGCCCCGGTGAGCCCGGCGACGGCCGCGAGCACCGCGGTCACCAGCGGGATCGCCCAGCGCGCCTGCCGACCGGGCAGCACTGCCCCGCAGCCGACGGCCAGGTAGACGAACAGCACGAGGAAGGCGTCGCCCAGGGTGAACGTCATCAGCAGGCCCAGCGCGCCGAGCAGCAGGAGCTGCCCGTACACCCACCGCGGCTGGTGTTCCGCGTTGGTCCGCAGGAAGACGATGCCCAGGTAGGCGGCGACGAAGGCGGTGAGCCCGAGCCAGCCGAGCACGGTCGCGGTGAGGCCGTGCCCGCCCTCGGCGAGGTCGCTGACCGGGGCGCCCAGGTAGAGCATCCACATGGCCACCCAGACCAGCTTGACCACGGCCTGGCGGCGGTTCTCCGGGGCCCTGCCGATGGCCGGGGCGTCCCGGGGCTCGGCGGCCTCCCGCTGCTGTGTCGTTCCGGCGGCCACGATCGTTCTCCTCTCAGGCCTTCGCGGTGTCCTTGCGGTACATCCAAGCGGCCGTCCCGGCGAAGACCAGCCCGTAGACCACCAGTACGGCGATGTCCCGGGCGTGCGGGGCCTGGCCGAGTTCGACGGCCTGGCCGAGCGCCGCATACGGCCGGGCCGGCAGCAGGTTCGCGATGTCGCGCAGCCAGCCGGGGAAGGAGCTGAAGGGCATCCACAGGCCGCCGAGCAGCGCGAGCCCGAAGTAGGCGATCATCGCGATGGGGCGGGCGGTCTCCGCCGAGGCGACGTAGCCGATGGCCACGCCGAGCGCGGCGAAGACGAAGCTCCCCGCCCAGCTGGTGAGCAGCACCCCGGCCCACTGCCAGGCGGCCATCCGCACGCCCTTCACGGCGCCGCCGGCGAGCAGCACGAGCACGATCGAGGGCAGGCTGACCGTGGCGGCCGCGGCGATCTTCGCCAGGACGTAGCCGCGCCCGGGGAGGGCGGTGAGCCGCAGCTGGCGCACCCAGCCCTTGTCGCGCTCCCGGGCGATCCGCTCGGAGTTGCCCATGAGCACGGCGGTCATGGCGCCGAAGGCGCACATCGCGACCATGTAGTACGGCACCATCGCGGCCTTCTGCCCCGCCGTGAGGATCATGAAGAGCAGCACCGGGTACAGCACCGAGAAGAACATGAACCTGCGGTTGCGCAGGACGCGCAGGATCTCCAGCCGGGCCAGCGTCCTCATCGCGCCGCCACCTCCTCCGTGGACTCCTTGGACGAGTCCGTGATGGCCAGGAAGGCCTGCTCCAGGCCGAGCCCGGCGACCTCCAGGTGCCGGGGGTAGAGCCCAGCCGCGTAGACCGCGTGCACCGTCGCGTCGGCGTCCGTGGAGCGGATGCGCACCGTGCGCCCGGTGACCTCCACGTCCGTGACCCGCGGCAGGGCCCGCAGGGCGGGCTCGTCCGGCGGGGTGTCCAGGTCGAAGACGATACGCCGGGCCCCGGCCCGCGCCTTGATCTCGGCGGCGGTGCCGTCGGCCACCAGCCGGCCGCCCTGCAGGACGAGCACCCGGTCGGCGACGGCGTCCGCCTCCTCCAGGTAGTGGGTCGCGAAGAGCACCGCACGGCCCTGCTTCACCTGGCCGCGCATGGCCTCCCAGAAGGCCTGCCGGGCGGAGACGTCCATGCCGGTGGTCGGCTCGTCGAGGACCAGCAGGTCGCTCGCGCCCGCCGTGGCCAGGGCGAAGCGCACGCGCTGCTCCTGGCCGCCGGAGAGCTTGTCGACCTTGCGGTCGGCGATGGACTCCAGCCCGGCGGCCGCCATCACCTCGGCGACGGGGTGGGCCCGCGGGTGCAGGTCGCAGGCGAGCCGTACCAGCTCGCGCACGGTGACCTCCTCCATGAGGCCGCCGCTCTGCAGCACGGCCCCGACCCGGCCCTCGGTGATCGCCCGGCGCGGGGTGGTCCCGAAGACCTCGACGGTGCCGGAGTCGGGCGTGCGCAGCCCCAGCAGCAGGTCCAGCGTGGTCGACTTGCCGGCGCCGTTGGGGCCCAGCAGGGCGACGGTCTCACCCGGGTGGAGGGTCAGGCTCAGGTCGTCGACGGCCCGGACCTGACCGAAGCTCTTGCTCACGTGCGTGAACACTGTTGCGGTCATGGCAGCAGCGTCGCCGACGGCACGGTCCGGGCGGCAGTGCCGGGCGTCCTGTCCCGCGGATGACAGATGTCATGGGTGTGGCCCCGGTACGGGTACCGGGGCCACACCCTTCACGCGTGGATCGGGCGACCGGGGGTCAGGACGTGCCCTCGATGGTCACCGTCTTCTTGGCGGTGTCGGTGGTCTGCAGGGCGGGCAGCATCGCGGAGGCGACGTCCTCCGGGGTGACGGCGGTCTTGCTGCCGTCCCCACGCTCGACCAGGACGCCGTCGAAGGCGCCGCCGTACAGGCCCTTGAGCACCTTGCGGTCGATGTACGGCGTCAGGTTGCCGTCCTGGTCGGGCACCATCGTGAGGATCTTCGACAGCGAGTTCTGCGGGCTGAACGGGACGGGTTCCGCGGCGCCCGCTCGGACCATGACGTATCCGGACATGGCCGTCTTCCCGAAGCCGCTGACGGCCTTGTCGAGCGCCTCCTGGGTCACCTTGGGCTGGACGGTGGTGACCTTCAGGCTGACCGCGCCGGCCTTGCCGGTGGCGACCTGCGTGGCGTAGGCGGCGGTGACGGTGTCGATCGAGGCGGCCACGTCCACGCCCTCGTGGGGCTTGCCGGGGACGGCGACGGCCTTGCCCTTCACGAACTTGACCATGCCCTCGGAGCCCGAGCCGCCGAGCCCCCGGGAGAGCTTCTCCAACTGGGCGCGGAGCTTCTCGCTGTCCGTGGTCAGCACGGGTTCGGCGGCGCGCGAGCCGCCGAACAGCGAGCCGATGACGGTGACCGGGTTGTAGTCGCGGTGCGCCACGTTGCGGACGGTCGCGTCGGTGTCGAGGACGAGACCGGCGGCCGCGGGCTTCAGCGACGTGCGCTGGTCGCCGACGGTGACGGTGATCGGCGCGTTCTTCCGGGAGCCGAGCGCCTGGTCGAGGACCGCGACGGCCTGGTCCTTGGTCTTGCCGCCGATCCCGACGCCGTAGACGGTCGTACCGGCCGGGACGTCGGAGTGGTCCATCAGCAGTCCCGCGCCGTAGGCGATGCCCAGCACACCCAGCACGCCGACGCCCGCCAGTATGAGCTTGGAGCGGCCCTTGGCCTCGGGCTGCGCCGCGCTCTGACGGCCGGCGGGCGGGGCCGGCCGGTTGGCGGACGGTCCCGCGGGGGGAACCGCCGGGATGCCGCTGACGACGGTGTCGCCGGACATCCGGTCGGCCGCGGAGGACGGGAACGGCGTGGGGAACGGCGGCCGGGCGGCGGCAGGGCCCGCCGGGGGCACCCGCATCTCCCCGGTGACCGGGCCCGTGGTGGGGCCGGCCGGTGGCTGCTGCCCCGGGAAGGGCGCGCCTGCTCCGGGACCGGCGGGCCCCGCGCCGGGGCCGCCGGGGAACGGGCGTGGTGCCGGCGCGGGGCGTCCGGGACCCGCGGGGCCCCCAGGGCCGCCGGGGCCGCCCGGCATCACGGGGCCACCGGGACCCGCGGGGCCGCCGGGGCCACCCGGCGCCACCGGACCGCCGGGACCGGCCGGGCCGACCGCTCCGTCGTTCAGGTACGGGATGCCACCGCGTCGCGGGCCGCCGGGGGCGGCGCCAGGTCCCGGGACCGGTCCGCGCTCCATGGGGCCCGGCTGGGCGGGGATGTCGCCGAGCCGCATCGGCTGGGTGACCTCGGGAGCGGAGAACCCCTGCGTCGCCTCGGGACCGGGCGCCGGGCCCGGTCCCGGGCCGGCCTCGGGCCTGGGTGCGGCCTTCCGCGGCGCGAACCAGTCGCTGGCCGGCTTCTCGCCCTTGGGCGCGGGCGCGGGCTCCGCGGCGGGTTCCGGCGCGGGCGCCGGAACGCCCTGACCGGCCCCGGTGCCGCCGCCGGCGGCCCAGCCCGTGGACAGCGGGGCCGGCTCGGCCTCGGGGGCCGACGGGGCGGACCCGGCGGGCGCCCCTCCCTCCGCGCCGCCCTCGACGGGCGTGCGGACGACGACCGGCGGGATCGGCCGGGACCCGGGGATGTTGATGCGCACCCGGGTGGTCAGCGTGGTCTCGGTCTTGGTCTCCTCCGCGGCGGGAGCCGCAGCGGGCTCCCCGGTCGCGGCCCCGTCGCGCGGGTCCTCCTGCGGATGCAGCGACGGAAACGGTCGGGTTCCGTACGGCGGGGTACCCGACGGGTACGCGGCTCCGCCCCGGCCCTGGGGGCCGGGGGACGGACGATCAGTTTCACGACTCAAAGCAGGCTCTCCCGGTTCGCTTCGCCACCCGTCACGGCCTTTCCGCGGGCGGCCCGGCGGCGCGCACCACCATACTGGGCGCCGCGTCGGAGCCGCCTGCCCGCCGGATGGAGACCGCCCTGATCAAAGGGGTTTATGTGACGTCAACCGCCAAAACGGGCGACGCTCGCTCCGTAACGGACGCAACGTGGCGCCTATGGTGCCTCAAGTGATCCACCGGCGGGAGGACGGGGTTGCACAAGCGTGGCCGACATCACGCCGGCCATCGCTCCGCCCAACAGGTAGACGTACGGACTGATTCCGTTGGCGAACAGGAAATCACCCTCCGGGCGGGCGGAGCTCAGC
Organism: Streptomyces sp. PA03-1a; assembly: GCF_033792805.1. Lineage (NCBI taxonomy): Bacteria > Bacillati > Actinomycetota > Actinomycetes > Kitasatosporales > Streptomycetaceae > Streptomyces > Streptomyces sp. PA03-1a. The sequence goes on along the minus strand of NZ_JARAVO010000010.1, from coordinate 48,518 downwards.
AGCATCACGGTGATCAGCCACACCGCCGCCGGCACCACGGCGCCCAGCCGCGTGCCGGTCAGCCGGGCGCCGCCGTGGAAGAGCGCCGCGCTCCCGGCGAGCGCGAGCAGCAACCCGCCCGGGAACCAGGCGGCCTGGACCAGCGACCCCGCGACGGCGACCAGCACGCCCAGGACCACGAGCAACGGGTAGGCGGCGCGCCTCATGCCCCGGTCCCCGCGAACAGATCGTCCTCCAGGCTCCCGGCCGGCGCGGGCACGCCCTTGACCAGACGGTAGAACTCGGCACCGAACAAGGGCTGTCCGAGGTCGTTGGAGAGCGCGAAGAACGGGCCGTCCACCGCGATCTGGGTGACGTGGGCCTTCATCGCCGCGGCCTTCTGCCCGGCGTAGCGGGCCTCCACGTCGATGGCGGCGGTCACCAGGCCGTCGTCCACCACGCCCGGGACGTCGTCGGCGGTCGCGATGCCCTCGAAGGGGATCTGCCGGCCGGCCCCGCGCAGCCGGGCGAAGCCCTCCTCGACCACGCGGCGCGGGATGCAGTTCCAGTAGATCTTGGCGATGGAGTGCGGGCCGCCGAGGTCGCGCCGGTAGGCCGGTTCCGCGGCCAGTTCTGCGGCGCGCATGGAGACCCGGTGCGTCTTGATGTGGTCGGGGTGGCCGTAGCCGCCGTCGGGGTCGTACGTGACCAGGACCTGCGGACGGACCTCGCGGATCACCTCCACGAGGTACGAGGACGCGAGGTCGAGGTCCGCCTGCCAGAAGCTCTCCGGCCGGTCGTTCTGCGGCACGCCCATCATCCCGGAGTCCCGGAAGCGCCCGGGGCCGCCCAGGAAACGGTGGTCGGTGACGCCGAGCTGCGCCATGGCGTCGGCGAGTTCGCCGGTCCGGTGCGCGCCGAGGGTGTCGTCGCGATCGGGGGCCAGGTGCGCCAGCTCGGGCGGGATGACCTCGCCCTCCTCGCCGAGGGTGCACGTCACCAGCGTGACGAGCGCGCCCTCGGCGGCGTACTTGGCCATGGTGGCGCCGTTGTTGATCGACTCGTCGTCGGGATGCGCGTGGACGAGCAGCAGTCGGCGGGCGGGCGGTGCGGTCATGAGGAGAGCCTAGGGCAGGCCCCGCGGCTCACCAGGGGGAAGCCACGGGCTCAGAACTTGAAGTCGCCGATCATGCCCGCGACGTTGGTGGTGAGGTCCCGGATCGTCGGCGCGATGGAGGAACTCGCCAGGTAGAACCCGAGCAGTACGCAGACCACCGCGTGCCCCGCCTTCAAACCGGCTTTCCTGACCAGCAGGAAGACGACGATCAGCAGCAGCAGCACCGCCGAAATCGAAAGTGCCACAGCGGCACACCTCCAGGGCCTCAGAGTCCGACAGCACTTGCCAACCGGTTGTTACCCACTCTCGGCAGTGGATCATAACTTTGTGGCGCACCGCATAGCTCGTCGCACGGGAGCACGCGGGGGCGCATGGCCGGATCTCGTGGTTGGCGTGCGCCGGGCTCACCGGCGGGCGGTGGCACACTCCCCCCATGACGCAAGCGCTCTCGTTCCCGCGGCAGTACGCCCGCACGCAGCGGTTCTCGCTCGGCGCCCCGCGCGCCTTCACCGTGTCGCCGGACGGCGGCCGGATCGTCTTCCTGCGCTCCCGTTCCGGCACCGACCGCTCGCACCTGCTGTGGGTGCTGGACCCGCAGTCCGGTGCCGAGCGGGTCGCGGCGGACCCCGGGGTGCTGCTGTCGGGCGCGGCGGAGGAACTGTCGCCGCAGGAGAGGGCGCGCCGGGAGCGCAGCCGGGAAGGTTCGGCGGGAATCGTCGGCTACGCGACCGACGACGCGGTGGAGCTGGCCGCGTTCGCCTTGTCCGGAAGGCTCTTCACGGCGGAGCTGCGGGCCGGCACGGCCCGTGAGATCGCCGTGCCCGGCCCCGTGGTGGACCCGCGTCCGTCGCCGGACGGCCGCCGGGTGGCCTACGTGGCGGACGGCGCGCTGCGCGTGGTGGGCGCCGACGGCGGCGAGGACCGGGCGCTGGCCGAGCCCGAGGGCCCGGACGTCGGCTACGGACTGGCGGAGTTCATCGCCGCCGAGGAGATGTCCCGCAGCCGCGGCTACTGGTGGGCCCCGGACGGTGCCTCCGTACTGGCGGCCCGCGTGGACGCGTCCCCGGTCCGCCGCTGGTGGATCGCCGACCCCGCGAACCCCGCGCAGCCGCCCGCCGAGGTGGCCTACCCCGCCGCCGGCACCCCGAACGCCGAGGTCACGCTGGTCCTGCTGACGCTGGACGGGGCGGCGACGCCGGTGGAGTGGGACCGCGAGCGCTATCCGTACCTCGCTCAGGTGCACTGGTCGGCGGCGGGCCCGCCGCTGCTGCTGGTCCAGACCCGGGACCAGCGCGAGCAGCTGTACCTGACGGTGGACACCTCCACCGGCGGCACCCGGGAGGTGCACCGGGACAGCGATGAAATCTGGCTTGATCTTTTCCCCGGGGTGCCCGCCTGGCTGTCCGGCGAGCGCCTCGTGCGCATCTCCGACGAGAACGGCTCGCGAGCGCTGTTCGTCGGCGAACAGCCCTGGACGGGACCGGAGTTGCACGTGCGTGCGGTGCTCGGGACGGACGGCGACGGCGTCCTGCTGTCCGCCTCGGCGGGGCACGGCGCCAAGGACCCGGAGACCGGCGAGATCCATGTGTACCGCGCCGACGGAGGCCCCGCCGGAGCGGTCCGGCTGAGCGGCGGCCCGGGCGTGCACTCCGCGGTGCGCGCCGGGGCCGTGACGGTGCTGTCGTCCGCGTCGCTGGAGTCGGCCGCCACGGCCGTCCGGGTGCTGCGGGACGGCGAGCCGGTGACGCAGATCGCCTCGCACGCCCAGACCCCGGTCCTCACCGCGCGCCCGGTGCTCGTCAGCGCGGGCGAGCGCGGCGTCCCGGCGGCGGTGCTGCTCCCCTCGGGGCACCGGGAGGGCGACGGACCCCTGCCGGTGCTGATGGACCCGTACGGCGGGCCGCACGGCCAGATGGTGGTGAGCGCCCAGCGCGGCTACCTGCAGGCGCAGTGGCTGGCCGACCAGGGCTTCGCGGTGGTCGTCGCGGACGGCCGGGGCACCCCCGGGCACTCCCCCGCCTGGGAGAAGGCGATCGCCGGCGACTTCGCGGGCGTCACGCTCGACGACCAGGTCCACGTGCTGCACGCCCTGGCCGGCCGCTACCCCCTGGACCTGACCCGGGTGGGCATCCGCGGCTGGTCGTACGGCGGGTACCTGGCGGCGCTCGCCGTGCTGCGCCGCCCGGACGTCTTCCACGCCGCGGTGGCGGGCGCGCCGGTCACCGACTGGCGGCTGTACGACACGCACTACACCGAGCGCTACCTCGGCCACCCCGAGGAGCAGCCGGCGGTGTACGCCGCCAACTCCCTGGTCACCGACGCCGGACTGGCGGACCCGGCGGACGAGGTCCGGCCGCTGATGATCATCCACGGCCTCGCCGACGACAACGTGGTGGCCGCGCACACCCTGCGGCTGTCCTCCGCACTGCTGGCCGCGGGCCGCCCGCACGAGGTGCTCCCGCTGTCCGGGGTCACGCACATGACGCCGCAGGAGGAGGTCGCCGAGAACCTGCTCCTGCTCCAGGTCGCGTTCCTGAAGCGTTCCCTGGGCGTCGTGACAGGTTAGGGCGGGTCCTGCAGGTACGCCGCCCGCGCCTCAGAGGCGGGGCCGGGCGGCGGCGGCTGCGGGTAGGAGCCGAAGACGGGGAGGACGGCGGTCTGCTCGTACAGCGGCATGGACAGGTTGTCCGCCGCCGTGGGGACCTCCGCCTCCACGTACGGATCGCCGCCCGGTACGCCCACCGCCGCCAGGTCGCCGGGGACGAGCAACAGCGTCACCACCAGCGCGGCGCCCACCGCGAAGGCGGCGGCGAAGTCGTCGGCGCCCGGGGCGTCGATCCTCGAGGTGCCGATCACCGGGACCGCGGTCACGGCGAGCAGCCCGGCCACACAGATGCCCAGCGGCCGGGCGAACGGGGCCCGTACGAACGCGGCGAAGCCCGCGGCCGCGGCCAGGCCGGCCGTCGCCCAGACCAGCCACTCGTAGGGCGCCCCCAACTGGGAGTCCACCAGGTAGCCGCCTCCCACGGTGCGCCAGAAGAAGCCCGGCGGCAGCGGCGCCGCCGGGTCCGACCGCCGGGAGAACTCCAGGACGCCGGTGATGAGCGCCACCACGAGCAGCAGCATCCCCGCCAGCACGCCCGCCGCGGGCCGCGGCGGGGCGGGCGCGTCCTCGCCGGTGCGCCGTACGACGACCAGCAGTACGAGGGCACCGGCGATCTGCCCGCCCGCGGTCACCAGCAGGGCTCCCTGCAGTCCGGGCGGGCTGCCGCCCGAGGAGGGGGCCAGAAGGTACGCCGTGGGGGTGCGCAGCGCCAGGGTGAGCACCGCGGCCGCCCCGAGGACCCCGACGCCGCCGGGCTTGAGGGACGCGACCGCGGCGGCCACGTAGAGCCCGAGCAGCAGCAGGTCCACCGTGGAGGTCACCAACGGCGCCCCGCCGACGGGTACCGCGAGACCCGCCCACACCCTGACGGCGCCCTCCGCCCGGAACTGGACGAGGTCCTGGCCCAGCCAGGCCGCCTCGGCGGCCGCCAGGGCGGCACAGACCGTTCCTCCGAGCCGATACGCCTGCCGCATGGCCACCTCCCCGGCCCCTCCGGCAGCACTGTCCTTTGGCCTTCCGAGGGGATACGTACCGGGCCGGTCCAGCGTTCACCGCGGACGTACGGCGGCCGGCCGGGGCGATGTGTGATCACCCCGGCCGGCCCACGGCACCCGCACGGCCGTACGCTGCTCAGCGTGGCGCGTCCGTATATCGGTGATGCGTCGATCAAGTTGCCTGCGTGTAAAAGAATTTCATCCCGAATCCTCCGCATTCGCGGATGGACCGCGGAAGCTGTCAAGCACGCGTTCGCGACGATATCCAAAACCTTGCCCCAAGATAACGGCGATCTCGTCTCCCGATCGCTTCACCCCCTTGACTGGCCGCCAAATCCATTGCCCAATACCGGCTAGCTAGCCACGGGCGTTCACATGCGCCACCAAAACTCCTTGGTGCGGGGGCAGATGACCATGTCCAGTCCGAGCACGGCCGCGAACCGGCCGGAACCCGTTCCGGCAGAGGCGCCCGCCCCCGTCGAGGGCACCGGCAAGGAACCCTCCGAACTCGTCGGGCGCTCCCCGGGCCGGCTCGCCTGGATGCGCTTCCGCCGCGACCGCACCGGAATGGTCTGCGCCGGCGTCGTGCTCTTCTACCTCGTCGTGGCGCTGGCCGCGCCGCTGATCTCCAAGGTGTACGGCAAGAACCCCTACGAGCTGTACGGCCAGGACCTGGGCCTGCTCAACAGCTACGGGATCCCGCTCAAGCCCAACGGCGGCATCGACGGCGACTTCTGGTTCGGGCTCGAACCCCAGCTCGGCCGGGACGTGTTCACCCTGCTGATCTATGGAATCCGCACCTCGCTGGGCATCGCCCTCGCCGTGACCACGGTCTCCGTCGTCGTCGGCGTGCTCATCGGGCTCGTCCAGGGGTATCTCGGCGGGCGCACCGACTACCTCGTGGGCCGGTTCTCGGACCTGATGCTGTCCTTCCCGCAGCAGCTGTTCTTCATCGCCTTCACGCCGGTGATCGTGGCCCTCTTCGTCTCCCCGCGCGACGAGGAGCCGACCTACGTGCGCATCGCGGCGCTGGTCATCGTCCAGTTCGTCCTCGGCTGGATGAGCGTGGGCCGGCTGGTGCGCGCCCAGGTGCTGAGCCTGCGCGAGCGCGAGTTCATCGAGGCCGCGCGGATCAGCGGCGCCTCGTCGGCGCGGATCATCCGCAGAGAACTGCTGCCGAACATCTGGTCCACGATCCTGGTCCAGTCGACCCTGCTGCTCCCGGTGAACGTCACCGCCGAGGCGGGCCTTTCCTATCTCGGCGTCGGAATCCTCCCGCCCACCCCGGACTGGGGACTGATGTTCCAGCAGGCCGCGGCGTACTACGAATCCGACGTCACCTTCATGTTCTTCCCCGGCATCGCCATGGTGATCTTCGTGGTCGCCTTCAACCTGCTCGGGGACTCGGTCCGGGACGCACTCGATCCCAAGACCGTGCGCTAGGTGTCCAAGCCGCCGCGCCGGGCCCCTGTGGGGGGAGACCGGGCGCGTCGGTATCCGCAGTTCGGTTCACTGACAGGCAGGGATCAATGAGAATTCGCAAGGCGCGTTACGCCTCCGCGTTCCTGGCGTTGGGGGCTCTGACACTGTCCGCCGCATGCAGCAGCGGTGGCGGCGGGGGGACGGGCACCGGCGGCGGCGAGGGCAAGCAGGCCACCGTGCAGAACTTCGGCATCGGCACGGCCGCCGACTCCAAGGGCCCCGCCCCGGAGGTCCCGGGGGCCGCGAAGGGCGGCACGGCGTACGACCTGGACCAGGCGGGCTTCGACTACCTGGACCCCGGCCAGCAGTACGTCAGTGACCAGCTGTCGGTCCAGCTGCTCTACAACCGCTCGCTGACCGGCTACAAGATCGACGCCAAGACCGGCAAGACGATCCTCGTGGGCGACCTCGCCACCGACACCGGCAAGTCCTCCGACGGCGCGAAGACCTGGACCTTCACCCTCAAGGACGGCCTGAAGTTCGAGGACGGCACCCCGGTCACCTCCAAGGACGTCAAGTACGGCATCGAGCGGCTCTTCGCCGACTACCAGACGCAGGGCCCGCAGTACATCCAGAAGTGGCTCTACGGCGCCGACTACCGCAAGGCGTACACCGGCCCGTACGAGGGCAAGGAGATCCCCTCCGACAAGATCGACACCCCGGACGACAAGACCATCGTCTTCCACTTCCTGGAAGCCCACGCCGACACGCCCTACGCGGCCGCGATGCCCAACATCTCGCCGGTGCCCAAGGCCAAGGACGACAAGCAGAAGTACAACAACCACCCGGTCGCGACCGGCCCGTACAAGATCGCCAGCTACAAGCCGGGCAAGGAGCTGGTCTTCGAGCGCAACACCAACTGGGACCCGAAGACCGACCCGATCCGCAACGCCTACCCGGACAGCTGGAACTTCCAGCTCGGCATCGCCGAACCGGGCCTGACCAACCGGCTCGCGGCCGAGGACGGCAACGACAAGTACGCGGTGAACCTGTCCGGCTCCTCCGACCCGTCGAAGATGCAGACCCTGACGACGGACGCGCAGTACAAGTCGCGGACGGTGAACCAGTACCAGCCGTACGTCGAGGTCATCAACATCAACACCAAGCGGATCACGGATCCGAAGATCCGCCAGGCGATCATGTACGCCTTCCCCATGACCCAGGTCCAGCAGGCCTTCGGCGGCGGCGCCCAGGGCGAGCTCGGCACCACCCTGATCAGCCCGACCGTGGCCGGCTGGAAGAAGTACGACCCCTTCGGCAAGCTCGACAAGCCCACCGGTGACGTCGACAAGGCCAAGGAGCTGCTGAAGGAGGCCGGGGTCACCGGCAAGGTCAAGCTCTCCTACGCCTACGCCAACACCCCGCGCTGGCAGAACGTGTCGCTGACCATCGAGAAGGCCCTGGAGAAGGCCGGCTTCGACGTCCAGCGCAAGGCCATCGACCCGACCTCGTACTACACGGTCGTCGGCAAGCTCGACACCCCGTACGACATCTACCGCACCGGCTGGGGCGCGGACTGGCCCAGCGCCTCGACCGTGGTCCCGCCGACCCTGGACGGCCGCAACCTCGCCGACGGCACCAACAACTACTCGTTCCTCAACGACGAGCACGTCAACTCCGAGATCGACCGCATCCTGGCGATCACGGACATCAACAAGCAGAACGACGAGTGGCGGACCCTGTCCGAGTACGTGCTGAAGAACGACACGTCGCAGATCCCGTTCATCTTCGACAAGTACTTCAACATCCACGGCTCGGGCCTCGGCGGCGTCACCTACAACGAGGTCTACGGGACCATCAACCCGAACACGATCTTCGTCAAGCAGTAGTCCCCGCGCAGACACGCCGGTCCCGGCCTCTCCCCGGGCCGGGACCGGCGCCCCGACGGAACCGACGGAGAGCCTGACCCATGCTGCGTTTCCTGGTACGCCGTGTGCTGGGCGCGCTGGTCATCCTGCTGCTGATCAGCGCCATCACGTACTTCCTCTTCTTCTTCCTGCCCTCCGACCCGGCGCTGCTGTCCTGCGGCAAGAACTGCAGCCCGCAGAACGTGGCCCTGATCCGCAAGAACCTCGGCCTGGACCTGCCGATCTGGACCCAGTACTGGCACTTCATGGTCGGCATCTTCGCCGGCCGCGACATGCCCATCGGGTACTGCCCGGCGCCGTGCTTCGGCTACTCCTTCGCCGACCAGCAACCCGTCTGGGGCACCATCGCCGACCGCTACCCGACCACGCTGTCGCTGGCGGTCGGCGGCGCCACCGTCTTCCTGTGCGTCGGCGTCGGCCTCGGGCTGATCGCCGCCTGGCAGCAGGGCAAGGCCTTCGACCGGATCGCCAGCGGCATCTCGCTGGTCGGCAACTCCGTGCAGATCTACTTCCTCGGACCGATCGCCATCGGCTTGTTCGCCAGCAGCTGGCACCTGCTGGACCGCGGACACGACCCGGACTGGTCGCACGACCCGTGGGGTTCGGTGCAGGGGCTGATCCTGCCCTGCATGGTGCTGTCGGTGATCTTCTGGTCCAACTACAGCCGGCAGACGCGCTCGCTGATGGTGGAGCAGATGTCCGAGGACCACATCCGGGCCGCCCGCGCCAAGGGCATGTCCTCCCGCTACGTGTTCCTGCGGTACGCGCTGCGCGGCGCCGCCGCCTCCATCATCACCATCTTCGGCATCGACCTGAGCGCGGTCCTCGGCGGCGCGATCATCACCGAGGTCACCTTCGGACTGCACGGCCTCGGCCTGCTGTCCGTGCAGGCCGTGCTCCGCAGCGACCTGCCGCTGGAGATGGCCGTGATGCTGATCGGCGCCACGATCATCGTCGCCTGCAACATCGTCGTCGACGCCGCCTACGCCCTCATCGACCCCCGGATCAGGCTTTCGTGAGCCGGGACGTTCCCCGGCACGCAGAGGAGAAGCACCGTTGAACATCCTCACCAAGACCGAGGCGGGGCCGCCCGGGCCCGGGGACCCCGCGCCGTCCGGGCCGTTCCTGTCGGTCCGTGACCTGTACGTGCAGTTCGCCACCGAGGACGGCGTGGTCAAGGCCGTCGACGGGCTCTCCTTCGACCTGGAGCGCGGCAGGACCCTGGGCATCGTCGGCGAGTCCGGCTCCGGCAAGTCGGTCACCAACCTGGCGGTCCTCGGTCTGCACAACCCCCGCAACACCACCATCCGCGGCGAGATCGTGCTGGACGGGCAGGAGCTGACGGGCGCCCCCGAACGGACCCTGGAACGGCTGCGCGGCCGGAAGATGGCGATGATCTTCCAGGACTCGCTGACCGCGCTCTCCCCGTACTACACGGTCGGCCGGCAGATCGCCGAGCCGTACATGAAGCACATGGGCGCTTCCAAGAAGGCCGCCCGGGAGCGGGCGGTCGAGATGCTCGCCCGGGTGGGGATCCCGCAGCCGCGGCTGCGGGTGGACGACTTCCCGCACCAGTTCTCCGGGGGCATGCGGCAGCGCGCGATGATCGCGATGGCGCTGGTCTGCGACCCGGCGCTGGTCATCGCGGACGAGCCGACGACGGCCCTGGACGTCACCGTGCAGGCGCAGATCCTGGACCTGCTGAAGGACCTGCAGCGGGAGACGGGCACGGCGATCGTCATCATCACCCACGACCTGGGCGTGGTGGCCAACACGGCGGACGACGTGATGGTGATGTACGCGGGGCGCTGCGTGGAGCGCGGCACCGTGCGCGAGATCCTGAAGACGCCCGAGCACCCCTACTCCTGGGGCCTGCTGGCCTCCATCCCGCGGCTGTCGGCGCCGGTGGACCTGCCCCTGTCCCCGATCCCCGGCACACCGCCCAGCCTGCTCAACCCGCCCTCAGGGTGTCCCTTCCACCCGCGGTGCACCTTCACCGAGGAGGTCGCCGGCGGGCGCTGCGTCACCGAGCGGCCCGGCATCCCCGAGGGCGAGCGGCGCGGCTCCGCCTGCCACCTGGGCCAGGACCGGAAGCGGGAGATCTTCGCCGGGCAGATCCGGCCGCGGCTGGGCGGAGGTGCGCGGTGAGCGCCCCGCAGCAGGACGACACGCCGAGGGAGACCATGAGCCCGCTGCTCGAAGTGACCGGCCTGCGCAAGTACTTTCCCGTGCGGAGCGGCTTCCTGGTCAAGCGCCACGTGGCGGACGTGCGGGCCGTGGACGGGATCGACCTCGCCGTCGCCGAGGGCGAGAGCCTGGGCCTGGTCGGCGAGTCGGGCTGCGGCAAGTCCACCACCGGGCGGCTGGTGACGCGGCTGCTGGAGCCCACCGCGGGACGCATCGCCTACCGGGGCCGGGACATCACGCACGCCTCGCGAAAGGAGCTGGCCCCGATCCGCTCCGAGATCCAAATGATCTTCCAGGACCCGTACGCCTCGCTCAACCCGCGGCAGACCGTCGGGCACATCGTGTCGGCGCCCCTGGAGATCAACGGGATCAACCCGCCGGGCGGCCGCGAGAAGCGGGTGCGCGAGCTGCTGGAGACCGTGGGCCTCAACCCCGAGCACTACAACCGCTTCCCGCACGAGTTCTCCGGGGGCCAGCGGCAGCGCATCGGGGTGGCCCGGGCACTGGCGCTGGGGCCCAAGCTCATCGTGGCGGACGAACCGGTGTCGGCGCTGGACGTGTCGATCCAGGCCCAGGTGGTCAACCTGCTGCAGCGCCTGCAGCGGGAACTGGGGATCGCCTTCCTCTTCATCGCCCACGACCTCGCGGTGGTGCGGCACTTCTCGCACCGCGTGGCCGTGATGTACCTCGGGCGGATCGTGGAGGTCGGCGACCGCCGGGACATCTACGAACGGCCCCGCCACCCGTACACCCACGCCCTGCTGTCCGCCTCGCCCGAGCCGGACCCGGACGAGCGGGAGGCGAACGAGCGGATCCGGCTCGCCGGCGACGTCCCCTCGCCCGTCTCCCCGCCGTCCGGCTGCCGCTTCCGCACGCGCTGCTGGAAGGCGCAGGACAAGTGCGCGACCGAGGAACCGCCCCTGGTACGCCTGGAGGGGAACCGGGAGGGGCACCTGAGCGCGTGCCACTTCCCCGAGGAACCGACGACCGCGGCACGCGGCGAGGACGTCGTCCTCGACCCCGCGCTCGCCGCGGCCGAGGAGACGCCCGCCGACAGGACCCTTTGACCCGGGCCGACAGACGTCTCCGTTCGGAGCCCCGACCCGCGCCCACACCCCTGCACCACCGGGCGCGGGTCGTGCCTTTCCGTGGCTCACCCGCCGGGCGGCTCGGGCGGCACCACCGTCTTCTCCTCGGCAAAGTGGCACGCGCTGTCGTGCGCCGCCGGGGAGTCCACACCGCGGAACACCGCGGGCACCGCCAGTTCCGGCACCTCCAGCGTGCAGCGTTCCTGCGCCTTCCAGCACCGGGTGCGGAAGCGGCAGCCGGACGGCGGGTTGGCCGGCGACGGGACGTCACCGCTGAGGATGATGCGCTCACGGTGCTCGCGCGCCCCGGGGTCGGGCACCGGCACCGCCGACAGCAGCGCCTGGGTGTACGGGTGGGTGGGGTGCTCGTAGATCTGGGTGCCGTCGCCGGTCTCCATGATCCGCCCGAGGTACATCACCGCCACCCGGTCCGAGATGTGCCGGACGATGGACAGGTCGTGCGCGATGAAGACGTAGGAGAGGTCGAACTCGTCCTGCAGCCTCTCCATCAGGTTGACGACCTGCGCCTGCACCGAGACGTCCAGCGCCGAGACCGGCTCGTCGGCGACGATCACCTCGGGCCGCAGCGCCAGCCCGCGGGCGATGCCGATGCGCTGCCGCTGGCCGCCGGAGAACTGGTGCGGATAGCGGTTGATGTACTCCGGGTTCAGGCCGACGACGTCCAGCAGCTCCTGCACCCGGCGGCGCCGGTCACCCTTCGGGGCCACCTCGGGGTGGATCTCGTACGGCTCGCCGATGATGTCGCCGACCGTCATCCGCGGGTTGAGCGAGGTGTACGGGTCCTGGAAGACCATCTGGATGTTCCGGCGCACGGCCTTCAGGGCCCTGCCCGACAGCTTGGTGATGTCCTGCCCCTTGTAGAGGATCTGCCCTCGGGTGGCCCGTTCCAGGTGGACCAGCAGCCGGGCCACGGTGGACTTGCCGCACCCGGACTCGCCGACGACGCCGAGGGTCTCGCCCCGGTACAGGTCGAAGTCGACGCCGTCGACCGCCTTCACCGCGCCGATCTGCCGTTTGAGGAGGATCCCCTGGGTGAGCGGGAAGTGCTTGTACAGCCCGCGCACCTGAAGCACGGGCTCACCGCTGGTGCTCACCGAGGCACTCCCTCCAGAAGTGGCAGGCGCTGCCCCGCCGCGCGCTGATCCGGTACAGCTCCGGCTCGTCGGTGGCGCACACCTCCTGGGCCAGGGGGCAGCGCGGGTGGAAGGAGCAGCCGGTGGGGATGCGCAGCAGGTTCGGGGGCAGGCCCTTGATCGCGTAGAGCTCCCGGCCCTTCTGATCCAGGCGCGGGATCGAGTCCAGCAGGCCCTTGGTGTACGGGTGTGCGGGCCGCTTGTAGATCTCGTGGACCGGCGCGGTCTCCACGATCCGGCCCGCGTACATCACCGCGATGTGGTCGGCGACGTCGGCGACCACGCCGAGGTCGTGGGTGATCAGGATCAGGCCCATGCCGTACTCGCGCTGCAGCTCGGCCAGGAGCTCCATGACCTGCGCCTGCACGGTGACGTCCAGCGCGGTGGTGGGCTCGTCCGCGATGATCAGCTCGGGCTCCAGGGCCAGCGCCATCGCGATCATGATGCGCTGGCGCATGCCGCCGGAGAACTGGTGCGGGTACTGCCCGACGCGTTCGCGCGCCGCGGGGATCCGCACCCGGTCCATCAGCTCCACCGCCCTGGCCCGGGCGTCCTTGCGGGACATCCCCCGGTGGACGCGGAACATCTCGCCGAGCTGCTCGCCGACGGTCAGCACGGGGTTGAGGGCGGACAGCGCGTCCTGGAAGATCATCGCCATCCTGGCGCCGCGCACCTTGCGGCGCTCCTCGGCGCCCATGGTGAGCAGGTCCTCGCCGCGGAAGAGGATCTCGCCGCGGGTGACGAACCCGGGCGGCGAGTCGAGGATGCCCATGACGGCCTGCGCGGTCACGGACTTGCCGGAGCCGGACTCGCCCAGCACGGCGAGCGTCTGACGGGGACGCACCGCGTAGGAGACCCCGTTGACGGCCCGCGCGACGCCGTCCCGGGTGCGGAACTCCACGTGCAGGTCGCGGACGTCGAGCAGGGGCGGCTCGTCCCGGGCTGCGGCGGCCATCGTTCCTCCGTCCATCAGCGCAGCTTGGGGTCGAGGGCGTCACGCACCGCGTCACCGAGCATGATGAAGGCCAGCACCGTCACGCTCAGCGCCCCGGCCGGCCACAGCAGCATGTGCGGTGCGTTGCGGATCTGGGTGGAGGCCTGGGAGATGTCGATGCCCCAGGAGACAGTGGGCGGTTTCAGCCCGACGCCGAGGTAGGACAGGGTGGCCTCCAGGGAGATGTACGTGCCGAGCGCGATGGTCGCCACGACGATGACGGGCGCGACGGCGTTGGGCGCGATGTGCCGCAGCAGCAGACGGGTGGTGCCGGCGCCGAGGGCGCGGGCGGCCTGGACGTAGTCGTTCTGCTTGGCGGTGATCACCGAGCCGCGGGCGATGCGGCCGATCTGCGGCCAGCCGAGCAGCACGATGAAGCCCACCACCGGCCAGACGGTGGTGCTGGTGACGACGGACAGGAAGACCAGGCCGCCGAGGACGATCGGGATGCCGAAGAAGATGTCGCTCACCCGGGACAGCACCGCGTCGGCCCAGCCGCCGTGGTAACCGGCGAGGCCGCCGAGCAGCGCGCCGAGCAGGGCCGCTCCGACGGTGGCGCAGACGCCCACGGTGACCGAGGCGCGCGCCCCGTGGACGACCCGGGTGTAAACGTCGCACCCCTGGGTGTCGAAGCCGAAGGGGTGGCCGGGCGCGGAGCCCTTCTGGGAGTTGTCCAGGTTGCAGCTGAGCGGGTTGCCGGGGGCGATGAGCTGTGGCCAGACGGAGATGACGACGAGGAAGAGGATCACCAGCGCGGCGATCACGAAGACCGGGTTGCGCCGCAGGTCCCGCCAGGCGTCCGACCACAGGCTGCGCGGCCGGTCCGCCCCGGGGAGGGCGGCCGGGGCGGGCGGCGCCGTTCCGGGGCCGGGCGCCCGCTCCAGGGTGCGTGCCTCGTCCTGCCCCAGGCCCATGGCGGCTCCCGTCCCGCCGGCCGGCTCCATGGCCTCGTCGGGGTGGTTGCGCGGCTCAGGCATAGCGGATCCTCGGGTCGAGGACGGCGTAGAGCAGGTCCACCAGCAGGTTCGCGAGGAGGAAGACGATGACCAGGATGGTCACGAAGCCCACCACGGTGGCCGAGTCGAGCCGCAGGATGCCCTGGTAGAGCTGGTAGCCCACGCCGTGGATGTTGAAGATGCGCTCGGTGACGATGGCCCCGCCCATCAGTGCCCCGATGTCGGTGCCGATGAAGGTGACCACCGGGATGAGGGAGTTGCGCAGCAGGTGACGGATGATCACCCGGCGGCGCGGCAGCCCCTTGGCGACGGCGGTCCTGACGTAGTCGGCGTGGACGTTCTCCACGACGGAGGCGCGGGTGAGCCGGGTGACGTAGGCGAGCGAGGTCAGGGCCAGCACGAGCGCCGGCACGATCAGTTCGTCGAACCGGGCCTCGGAGGAGACCGAGGGCGCGATGAGGTTCCACTTGACGCCGAGCAGGTACTGCAGCACGTAGCCGGTGACGAAGGTCGGCACGGAGATGACGACGAGGGTGCCGAGCAGCGTCGCGGTGTCGGCGGGACGGCCGCGGCGCAGCCCGGTGAGGACGCCGAGGGTGATGCCGATGACGATCTCGAAGAGGACGGCGAGGACCGTCAGCCGCAGCGTGACCGGGAGGGCGGTGGCCAGCAGCTCGGTGACCGGCTGGCCGTTCCACGCGACCCCGAAGTCGCCGCGGAAGATCTGCCCCATGTAGTGCAGGTACTGCTGCCACAGCGGGTGGTCCAGGTACAGGTCGTGGCGGATCTGCGCGGCCGTGGCGGGGTCGCAGGCGCGGTCCCCGCACCGGGCCTGGACCGGGTCGCCGAGCGCGTACACCATGACGAAGATCAGCACGGTGGTGCCGACGAAGACCGGGATCATCTGCACCAGACGGCGGATGACGTACCGTCCCATGGGCGTCAGCTGACCTTGATCTGGTTGTAGACGGGGACGCTGAAGGGGTTGAGGGCGACGGCGGAGAGCCGCCCGGACCAGCCCGCGCTGCCGTTCTGGTACCACAGGGCGATCGCCGGGACCTGCTGCGGCAGGATCCGCTCGGCCTGCTGGAAGGTGTCGACGGCCTTGGCGGTGTCGCTCTCGGCGTTCGCCCGGTCGACGAGCTCGTCGAACCGCGGGTCGCTGAAGTGCGCGTCGTTGGACGAGGCGTCGGTGTAGTACAGCGGCTGCAGGAAGTTCTGGATCAGCGGGTAGTCCATCTGCCACCCGGCCCGGAACGGGTTCTTCATCCGCTTGTTGACGATCTGGTTGCGGAAGTCGGCGAAGGTGCCGACGGGGTCCCCGACACAGGCGTCGTCCTTGCCCAGCGCGTTGTTGATGCTGTTGCAGACCGCGTCGACCCAGTCCTTGTGGGAACCGCTGTCGGCGTTGTACGTGATCCTCATGGTGCCTCCGGGGAGGCCGCCGCCCTCCTTGACCAGCTGCCTGGCCCGGGCGGGGTCGTAGTCGCACGTGCGGCCGCAGAGGGTGTCGTCGAAGCCGCCGTCCGCGCCGAGCACGGGTGAGGTCCAGTCCCGCGCCGGGATGCGGGTGTTCTGGAAGATCTGCCGGGTGATCTGCTTGCGGTTGATCGCCATGGAGATTCCCTGGCGGAGCTTCTCGGAGTTCTCGCCCGACCAGGCCTTGTCGTAGAGCGGGAAGGCGAGGGTCTGGATGATGCCGGCCGGGGTGTTGAGGTAGCGGCCCTCCAGGTCGCCCTTCACGTTCTTCAGCTGGGAGGCGGGGACGTCGTCGACCAGGTCGAGGTTGCCGGCCTGCAGGTCGGTGTAGGCGGTGGTGTTGTCCGTGTAGACCTTGAGGTCCACGCCACCGTTGACGGCCGCGTCAGCGCCCTTGTACCCCGCCCACGTCCGCAGGCGCATGCCCTGGCCCTTGGTGTAGGACTCCACGCGGTACGGGCCGTTGCCGACGGGCTTGCGCAGCCAGGCGGCGTGGTCGGTGAAGAACGCCCGGGGCAGCGGCATGAAGGCGGCGTAGCCGAGGGTGTCGGGCCAGGTGGAGAACTTCTGGTTGAGCTTGACGGTGAAGTTCAGGTCGTCCTGCCTGGTCAGGCCGGAGAGCTTCCCGGCAGCCGGCCTGCCGGACCGAGGGTGGACCTTGTCGTAGCCCTCGACGTACCGGAAGAAGGACGCGTTGATCTGCTTGTTCGTCACCAGCGCCCCGTAGTTCCAGGCGTCGATGAACGAACCGGAGGTGACCTTCTCGCCGTTGCTGAAGGTCCAGCCGTCCTTGAGCCTGATCCTGAACGTCCGCTGGTCGGTGGTGGTGATCGCGTCGGCGATGACGTTCTCGGCGGCCGCCGTCCTCGGGTTGTACTTCTTCAGGCCGCGGAAGATCATGTCCAGCACCTTGCCGCCCTGCACCTCATTGGTGTTGGCGGGCTCCAGCGGATTCTGCGGATCGGTCCACGAGGCGCTGAACACCCCGGAGGCGCCGGTCGAGCCGCCTCCTGCGCCCCCGCAGCCGGTGGCCACCAGGGCGGCCACGGCCGTGCCGGCGGCCCACCTCGCCGCGCTCCGTCGCATCGGATGCCTCCTCGGGGAGCTCTCTACGCCATGAAGGACACGAGACTCACCATGACATCGCAAACCCATACATATTGCACAGCGGCTCACCGGCCCGGGGGTTCCCGAGGGGGGACAGAGGGTTTTCCCTATGCGCCGGCCCGTCAATGAGGGTTATCCCGATAGTCGGGTTAAATTTCGACCAAAAAAATAAAGGATCCATCACGACGAACCGGCGCTCGTTGACGCGGCCATAATTCGGTTGCGAAAGTCCCATCAACCCTTCAAGCCCGAGTGGAATGCGCACGACCTGCGCAGACGGCCCGGGTGCAAATGTTTCGGCCGTGCTACACAACTATGTCAGACGCGGCCGGCAAAGAAAGTTCAACCTTGTTATTTGTTCGAAACGAACCGACTGAGAGTGTGAGCCGTGGGCCGTTACCTGCTGCGCCGACTGATCAACCACGTGGCGCTGGTTCTCATCGCGGCTTCCCTCACGTACTTCCTGGCGGCGATCAGCCTCAACCCGCGGGCCAACTTCGCAGGCCGCAACCCCCCGGTGGCCGCGTCCTCTGTGACGGCCACCCTGAACGACTACAACCTCAACCCCGACACCCCGGTCGTGGTCCGCTTCGCCCACTGGGCGAACGGCGTGGCCCACGGGGACCTCGGACGGACCGTCACGGGCGGTGAGGTCAACGACGAGTTCGGCCGGCGCGTCGGGGTGAGCACGCGCCTGCTGCTGATCGCCACCATCCTGGGTTCCATCGGCGGTGTCCTGGTGGGCGCCTGGGGGGCCATCAGGCAGTACCGGACATCGGACCGGGTCACCACACTGGCGTCGTTCTTCGTGCTGGCCATGCCGGTCTTCGTGATCGCGGTTACCTTCAAGCTCTGGGCGATCGACATCAACGACGCCGTGGGCCACAAGGTCATCGAGTACACCGGCGAGTACGATCCCGGCCTGACCGGGACAGGGGAGATCCTCGCCAGCCGGCTGCAGCACCTGCTGCTGCCCAGCCTGACCCTGATCGTCATCCAGGTGGCCCTCTACAGCCGCTACCAGCGCAGCACCATGCTGGACGTCCTCGGGAGCGACTTCCTGCGCACCGCCCGGGCCAAGGGCCTGTCGCGGCGGGCGGCGCTGATGAAGCACGGCCTGCGCACCGCGGTCCTCCCGGTGGTCCCGCTGCTGGTCTACAACGTCGTCCTGCTCTTCACCGGCGCGACCTTCACGGAGAAGATCTTCGGCTGGCACGGCATGGGCGAGTGGCTGGTCAACTCCATCAGCACGAACGACGTCAACGCGGTCGCCGCCGTCGGCATGTTCACGGCGTTCGTGGTCCTGATCGCCGGCCTGCTGTCCGATGTGCTCTACGCGGCGCTCGATCCCCGCGTACGGGTGCGCTGAGACCCACCGCACCCCTCCGCCGCCCCGAAACCGCGTTCCCAGGAGCCTCCACCCATGGCCGTCCAGACCCCCTCCGTACAGCCTCCGGCGCAAGTGCCCGCCGCCGCGCCGGGCGACCAGCCCGCCAAGCGCCGCGCGAGCAGCCGGCTCCGGCTCACCGCCGTCCGCTTCGCGCGCAACCGCATGGCCCTGTTCGGCCTGGTCATGCTGGTCCTGCTCTTCCTGATGGCGTACGTCTCACCGCTGTTCTACAAGTGGGACTACACCGAACTCGACTTCACCGCCTTCCAGAAGCCGCCGTCGGCGAGCCACTGGTTCGGCACCGACCAGACCGGCTCCGACCTCTTCGCACTCACCGCGCGCGGTATGCAGAAGTCACTGGTCATCGGCATCCTGACCGGTCTCATCTGCACGTTCGTCGCCGCCGCGGTCGGCGCCAGCGCCGGCTACTTCGGCGGCTGGACGGACCGTTCCCTGATGTGGGTGGTCGACCTGCTGCTGGTCATGCCCAGCTTCCTGATCATCGCGGTGCTGTCGCCCCTGTTCCAGGGCACCACCTGGCTGGTGTTCGTGGTGCTGCTGGCGGCCTTCAGCTGGATGATCACCGGCCGGGTGGTCCGCAGCATGACGCTCACCCTGAAGGACCGTGAATTCGTCAAGGCCGCCAAGTACATGGGCGTGCCCGCGCCGGTCATCATCTTCCGGCACATCCTGCCGTCGATGGCCTCGATGCTGATCATCGACGGGACGATCCAGGTCGGCGCGGCGATCATCGGCGAGACCAGCCTGTCCTACTTCGGCTTCGGCGTGCAGTCCCCCGACGTCTCGCTGGGCACGGTCATCGCCACCGGCACCCCGGCGGCCCCGTCCTTCCCGTGGCTGTTCTACTTCCCGGCCGGCTGCCTGGTGCTGATCTGCCTGTCCATCGCCTTCATCGGCGACGGCCTGCGCGACGCCCTCGACCCCAACTCCAGCGGCGCCAAGGCCCGCGCACCCCGCACCACCAAGAAGAGCACGTCCAAGGAAGGACGCACGTCGTGAGCGAGACGCCCCCCGCCCTTGAGGTCACCGACCTCCACGTCTCCTTCCCGAGCGAGGCCGGGCCGGTCAGGGCCGTGCGCGGCGTGTCCTTCTCCGTGCGTCCCGGCGAGGTCCTCGGCATCGTCGGCGAGTCCGGCTCCGGCAAGTCGGTCTCCTCCCTCGCGGTCCTCGGACTGCTCCCGGAGACCGCCGACATCAAGGGCTCGGTCAAGCTGCACGGCCGCGAGCTTCTGGAGCTGGACGACCGGGACATGACCGAGATCCGCGGCAAGGACATCGCGATGGTCTTCCAGGACCCGCTGTCCGCGCTGACCCCGGTCTACTCCGTCGGCAACCAGATCGTCGAGGCGCTGCGGATCCACCAGGACCTGGACAAGGACACCGCCCGCAAGCGCGCGATCGAGCTGCTGGACCTGGTGGGCATCCCGGACCCGGCGCGGCGCGCCGACGCCTTCCCCCACGAGTTCTCCGGCGGCATGCGCCAGCGCGCGATGATCGCCATGGCGATCGCCAACGACCCCGAGGTGATCATCGCCGACGAGCCGACGACCGCCCTGGACGTGACCATCCAGGCGCAGATCCTCGACGTCCTGAAGAAGGCCCAGGAGGTCACCGGCGCCGCCATCGTCATGATCACCCACGACCTGGGCGTGGTGGCCGGCTTCGCCGACCGGGTCCAGGTGATGTACGCGGGCCGCCCGGTGGAGACCGGGACCGTGGACGACGTCTACTACACCCCGCGCATGCCGTACACCATCGGTCTGCTCGGCTCGATCCCGCGGCTCGACGACGGCGGGCGCCACGCGCTGACCCCGATCGACGGCAACCCGCCCTCGCTGGTGGACCTGCCGACCGGCTGCCCCTTCGCGGCCCGCTGCCCCATCGCCATCGACGTGTGCCGGCGCATCGAGCCCGAGCTGACGGTGCGCGAGGGGGGCAACCACCCCACGGCCTGCCACCGCAGCCACGAGCTGGTGGCGGGCGGCTCCCTCGACCCCGCGACCATCTACCCGGTACCGCCCGTGCCGCAGGCCCCTGCCGACTCCGTGCCCCGCGCGGACCGCGCCCCGGTGCTGGAGGTCGACGGGCTGGTCAAGCACTTCCCGCTGCTCCACGGTGCGGTCATCAAGCGCAAGGTCGGCGAGGTCCGCGCGGTCGACGGCATCAGTTTCGACGTCCGCGAGGGCGAAACGCTCGGCCTGGTGGGCGAGTCGGGCTGCGGCAAGACCACGACACTGCTGGAGATCCTCGACCTGCCCTCCGGGCAGTCCGGCACGGTCACCGTCTTCGGCAAGGACATCCGGGGCCTGAAGGGCGCCGACCGCAAGGCGCTCCGTCGCGACCTTCAGGTGGTCTTCCAGGACCCGATGGCCGCGCTCGACCCGCGGATGCCGGTCGGCGACATCCTCGCCGAGCCCCTTAGGACCCACGGCTGGTCCCGGGACCGCATCGCCGCCCGGGTGCCGGAACTGCTGAACCAGGTCGGCCTCGACCCGGACCACGTGGACCGTTTCCCGGCGGAGTTCTCCGGCGGGCAGCGGCAGCGCATCAGCATCGCGCGGGCGCTGGCGCTGGAGCCCAAGCTGGTCGTCCTGGACGAGCCGGTCTCGGCCCTGGACGTGTCCATCCAGGCCGGTGTGCTCAACCTGCTGGACGAGCTCAAGGCGCGCATGAACCTGAGCTACCTCTTCGTGGCGCACGACCTGTCCGTCGTGCGGCACATCGCCGACCGGATCGCGGTGATGTACCTCGGCAGGATCGTCGAACTCGGGTCCGCCGAGGCCGTCTTCGAAGCACCCTCCCACCCGTACACCCAGGCGCTGCTCTCCGCGGTGCCGCTGCCCGATCCCCGCAAGGAGCGCGATCGCAGGCGCATCCTGCTCACCGGTGACCTTCCCAGCCCCGCGGACGTGCCGACCGGCTGCCGATTCCGCAACCGCTGCCCGAAGTTCGCCTCCCTCGACGAGTCCGACCGCGGCCGGTGCCGCGAGGAGGACCCGGCACCGACCGGACTGGCGGGCGACCACACCGCGGCCTGCCACTTCGCCGCCGCCGTCACCGTCGTGTGATTTCCCACCCCGTAAGAGGAGAGAGAGTCCGTTGAACAGAACACGTATGTCCGTCGCCGTGGTGGCGCTGGCCACGGCGAGCGCGCTGACCCTGACCGCGTGCGGCGGCGGGGACGGGAAGAGCGACGCCGCGTCCAAGAAGAACTCGGTGCCCAAGTCGAGCGCCAACAACATCAAGGCCACCGACCGCGACCAGCTCAAGCAGGGTGGCACCCTGAACTGGCCGCTGGGCGAGATCGCCGAGAACTTCAACTACAACCAGATCGACGGCACCCTGGCCGACGGCTACGACGTCGAGCGCGCCGTGATGCCGATCATCATGATGTCGGACGCCGCCGGCACGGTCACCCCGAACCCGGACTACCTGACCTCCGCCGAGGTCGCCGACACCGCCGGCAAGCAGGTCGTCACGTACAAGATCAACCCCAAGGCCAAGTGGTCCGACGGCACCCCGCTGTCCTGGAAGGACTTCGAGGCCAGCTGGAAGGCGCTGAACGGCAAGGACGCCAAGTACAAGATCTCCTCCAGCACCGGCTACGAGCTGATCAGCAGCGTGGCGAAGGGCGCCAACGACCAGGAGGCCGTGGTCACCTTCTCCAGCCCCTACGGTGACTGGAAGGGCCTGTTCAGCCCGCTCTACCCGGCCAAGGTCGTCGGCACCGCCGACGGCTTCAACACCGGCTACCTGGGCAAGTTCCCGGTCACCGCGGGCGCCTTCAAGTTCCAGGGCATCGACAAGACCACCAAGACCCTGACCGTCGTGCGCGACGACAGCTGGTGGGGCAACAAGGCCATCCTGGACAAGATCATCTACCGCGCGCTGGACTCGGACGCCACCGCCGGCGCCTTCGCCAACGGCGAGGTCGACTTCTTCAACGTCGGCCCCGACTCGGCCGCCTACAAGCAGGCCAAGGAGGTCAAGGGCGCCGACATCCGCAAGGCGGCCGGTCCCAACTACCGCCACGTCACCTTCAACGGTGCCCGCGGCGCGCTGAAGGACGTCAAGGTCCGCCAGGCCATCATGTCCGCCCTGAACCGGCAGGCCATCGCCGAGTCCGACCTGCAGGGTCTGGACTGGGACGCCAAGCCGCTGAACAACCACTTCTTCGTCACCAACCAGAAGGGCTACAAGGACAACTCCACCGGCATCGGCACCTTCGACCAGGCCAAGGCCAAGAGCCTGCTGGACGAGGCCGGCTGGAAGCAGAGCGGCGAGTTCCGCACCAAGGGCGGCAAGACCCTTGAGCTGGACTTCGTCATCCCGGCGAACGTCAGCACCTCCGCCAACGAGGGCAAGCTGATGCAGCCGATGCTCAAGGCGGTCGGCATCAAGCTGAACATCAAGTCGGTGCCGCTGCAGGAGTTCTTCGACAAGTACGTCAACACCGGCAGCTTCGACCTGACGGCCTTCTCCTGGCTCGGGACGTCCTTCCCGGTGTCGTCGACCAAGTCGATCTACGCCAAGCCCGTGGGTGACAACATCCAGCAGAACTACACCGGCGTCGGCAGCGACGAGCTGGACGCGGCCATGAACAAGGCCGCCGCCGACACCGACCCGGCCCAGGCGATCGACGACGCCAACGCCGCGGACCTGCTGATCTGGCAGCAGGCCAACCTGCTGCCGCTGTACCAGCGTCCCGACATCTACGCGGTGAAGAAGGACCTGGCCAACATCGGCGCCTACGGCTTCCAGGACCTGCGCTACGAGAACATCGGCTACCTGAAGTAAGCCGCGCCGGCTCCCGGCACCGCGTCCGCCCCGTCACCGCACCTCGGTGGCGGGGCGGACCGCTCTATATGCGTGGCCGAAGTGGGCGCCGCCATGGGACCGTTGACCGCCCCGCACGCCGCGGCCGGGTCTCCCGGCAGGACAGGATCCCCGCCATGCCCCTCGCGCGCTCCCGGCCCTTCGCCGACGTCTTCGCCCATTTCGGGGTGGCCGAGGGCGACCGTCCCGCCCGCTCGGTCCACCCGCACTCGCCGGTCTTCCGCTGCCGTGTGGCCGGTACGGAAGCGGCGCTGAAGAAGGCCGCATCGCCGCAGACCGCGGCGGCGGCCGTCGCCGGCTGGACGCGCGCGCTGGCGGCGCGGGGCGTCCCGGTGGTCACCCCGCTCGACGGGGCGGCCGCGAACCCGGCCAGGATCGGCGAGGGGGACTGGGTGGCCTACCCCTGGGTGGAGGGCCGGCCCTACCGCGGTACGGGGGCGGACATCGAGGCGGCGGGCGACCTGCTGGGACGGCTGCACGCCCACAGCGCCGACGGCCCCGCCGCGGTCCCCGCCTTCATCTGGCCGGACCACGAAGCGGCGGACCTCGAAGCCGAGCTCGACGCGCTGCGCCCCGCCCTGGCCCGCCACGCCCCGGCGGTCCGCGAGGCCGCGACGGCCCGGCTGGAGCTGTGGTCGCGGACCTTGATGACGCATCTGCTGCCCGCCCTGCGCGACGCGGGCCTGCCCCGTGTCGTCGCGTCGATGGACTTCAAGGCGAACAACCTGGTCTACGCCGAGGGCGGCCCGGTCCTGATCGACCCGGAGAACGCCGAGTACGCGCCCCGGCTGCTCGACCTCGCGCTGGCGCTGCTGCTCTTCCACACCGAGTCCCCGGGCGCCCCGCCGCGGCCGTTCACGCCCGGCGAATGGGCCGTCTTCCACGACGCCTACCGCCGCCACTGCACGCTGACCGCGGCCGAGGTGGCCCTGTGGCCGGTGGCCGTGCGCTACATGCAGGTCGAGTGGGGCATCTGGACGCTCCTGGACGCCACGGAGAACGACGACTGGGCCGACCCACACCAGGGGGCCTTCCTCACCGCTCTCGCGCTCGCCGGGCCGGACGGCCGCCCCGTACGGCCGTGAACGCCCGAGGGGCACCCGCACGGCAATCGTGCGGGCGCCCCTCGTGGGTGGTGCGGGCGGTGCTCAGTTCACCGCGTGGACGACGTCCTTCTCCTCGGCGAAGTGGCACGCCGACTCGTGCGCGGCCGGGGTGTCCTCGCCCTTGAAGCGCTGCGGGATGGCCAGCAGCGGCTCCTCGGTGGCACACCGGTCCTGTGCCTTCCAGCACCGGGTGCGGAAGCGGCAGCCGGACGGCGGGTTGGCCGGCGACGGGACGTCACCGCTGAGGATGATGCGCTCGCGGTGCTCGCGCGCCTCCGGGTCCGGCACCGGCACGGCCGAGAGCAGGGCCTGGGTGTACGGGTGGGTCGGGTGGTCGTAGATCTCGGTGTCGGTACCGATCTCGGCCATCTTGCCCAGGTACATCACGCCGACACGGTCGGAGATGTGGCGGACGATCGACAGGTCGTGCGCGATGAAGATGTAGGAGAGGTTGAACTCGTCCTGCAGCTTCTCCATCAGGTTGATGACCTGCGCCTGCACGGAGACGTCCAGCGCCGAGACCGGCTCGTCGCAGATGATGATCTCCGGGTTGAGCGCCAGGCCGCGGGCGATGCCGATGCGCTGCCGCTGGCCGCCGGAGAACTGGTGCGGGTACCGGTTGATGTACTCCGGGTTCAGGCCGACGACGTCCAGCAGCTCCTGCACCTTGCGGCGCCGGTCGCCCTTCGGTGCCACCTCGGGGTGGATGTCGAAGGTCTCGCCGATGATGTCGCCGACCGTCATGCGCGGGTTCAGCGAGGTGTACGGGTCCTGGAACACCATCTGGATGTTCCGGCGCACGGCCTTCAGGGCGCGGCGGGACAGCTTGGTGATGTCCTGCCCCTTGTAGAAGACCTCGCCGGCGGTGGCCCGCTCCAGGTTCATCAGCAGCTTGGCGACGGTGGACTTGCCGCAGCCGGACTCGCCCACGATGCCCAGGGTCTCGCCCTGGTACAGGTCGAAGGAGATGCCGTCGACGGCCTTGACGGCGCCGATCTGCTTCTTGAAGAGGATGCCCTGGGTCAGCGGGAAGTGCTTGACCAGGTTGCGCACCTGGAGGATCGGCTCGCCCCGCTTGACCGGCTGCGCGATCGCGGCCTCGACCGCCGCCACCTCGTCGGAGACGGCCTCGTCGTTCTTGGTGACGTCAGCCATGGATCGTCTCCTTCCAGAAGTGGCACGCGCTGCCGCGGCCCGGCAGCTCGCTGCCGTCCTGCTCGGTCACCCGGTGCAGCGTGGGGACCTCGGTGCGGCAGATGTCCTGCGCCATCTCGCAGCGCGGGTTGAAGGCGCAGCCGGTGGGGATGCGCAGCAGGTTCGGGGGCAGGCCCTTGATCGCGTAGAGCTCCTGGCCCTTCTGGTCCAGGCGCGGGATCGACTCCAGCAGGCCCTTGGTATACGGGTGCGCCGGGCGCTTGTAGATCTCGTGGACCGGCGCGGTCTCGACGATCCGGCCCGCGTACATCACGGCGATCTTGTCCGCGACGTCGGCGACCACGCCGAGGTCGTGGGTGATGAGGATCAGGCCCATGTTGTACTCGCGCTGCAGGTCCGCGAGCAGGTCCATGACCTGCGCCTGCACCGTCACGTCGAGCGCCGTGGTGGGCTCGTCGGCGATGATCAGCTCGGGCTCCAGGGCGAGCGCCATCGCGATCATGATGCGCTGGCGCATACCGCCGGAGAACTGGTGCGGGTAGTCGTTGACCCGCTCCTTCGCCGCCGGGATGCGGACCCGGTCCATCATCTCGATGGCCTTGGCCTTGGCTTCCTTCTTGGACAGGCCCTGATGGACCCGGAACATCTCGCCCAGCTGGTAGCCGACGGTCAGCACCGGGTTCAGCGAGGACAGCGCGTCCTGGAAGATCATCGCGATCTTGCGGCCGCGGATCTTCCGGCGCTCCTCGCCCGACATCTTGAGCATGTCCCGGCCCTGGAAGAGGATCTCGCCCTGCGGGATCCTCCCGGGCGGCATGTCGAGGATGCCCATGATCGCCTGCGCGGTGACGGACTTGCCGGAGCCGGACTCGCCCAGCACTGCCAGGGTCTCACCGGCCGACACCGTGTAGTTCACACCGTTGACGGCCTTGGCGACGCCGTCACGGGTGTGGAACTCCACGTGCAGGTCGCGCACTTCCAGCAGCGGAGCGGCGGCGTCCCCGGTACGGGGCGCGGGCACGTCCGCGTTCTTGTCGATGGTGGTCACGTACGCCTCCCTCAGCGCAGCTTGGGGTCGAGGGCGTTGCGGACCGCATCGCCGAGCATGATGAACGCCAGGACCGTGATGCTCAGCATGATCGACGGGTACAGCATGATGTGCTGCGCCGTACGGATCTGCTGGGCACCGCCGGAGATGTCCTGACCCCAGGAGACCACGGACGTGGGCAGACCGAGGCCGAGGTAGGACAGGGTCGCCTCGGCCGAGATGTAACCGCCGAGCGCGATGGTGGCGACGACGATCACCGGGGCGACGGCGTTCGGAAGGATGTGCTTGAACAGGATCCGGGTGGTGCTCGCGCCCAGCGCCTGGGCCGCGTGCACGTAGTCGGCCTGCTTGATCGTGATCACCGAGCCGCGCATGACGCGGGCGATCTGCGTCCAGCCGAGGAAGGCCAGGGCGCCGGAGACCACCCAGACGGTGCGGTCGGTGAAGGAGTTCAGGACGACCAGCGTGCCGAGCAGGAAGGGCACCGCGAAGAAGACGTCGGTGAGCCGGGACAGGATCGTGTCGACCCAGCCGCCGAAGTAGCCGGCGATCATGCCGATCAGGCCGCCCAGCACGGTGACCAGGAGGGTCACGCTGACGCCGACCGTGATCGAGGCGCGGGTCCCGTAGATCACACGGGCGTAGACGCTGCGGCCCTGCCCGTCGTAGCCGAGCCACTCCGCGGAGAAGACCTTGCCGTACTCGGGCTTGCCCAGGTAGTGGTTCCGCAGGTCGGCGTAGGTCGGCGAGGCACTGGTGAACAGGCCCGGGAAGACCGCGATCAGCAGGAGGAGCAGGATCAGGATGCCGGAGACCACGAAGTAGGGGTTGCGGCGCAGGTCCCGCCAGGCGTCGCCCCACAGGCTGCGCGCCTTCTCCGCCGCGGGCGCGGGCCCGGTGGCGGCAGCGGCGTCCGCGGCCGTGGCCCCCATCGGGTCCGCGTTCTCGACGGCGGTCTTGGTGACGTCAGGCATAACGGATCCTCGGGTCCAGGACCGCGTAGAGCAGGTCGACGAGCAGGCTGGTGAAGAGGAACACCAGCACGAGGACGGTGACGAGGCCAACCAGCGTGGTCCCCTCACGGCGCAGGATGGACTCGTAGATCGTGCCGCCGACACCGTGGATGTTGAACAGGCCCTCGGTGACGACCGCGCCGCCCATCAGGGCGCCGATGTCGGTGCCGAGGAAGGTGACGACGGGGATCATCGAGTTGCGCATCAGGTGCACACCGATCACGCGGCGCCGGGGCAGGCCCTTGGCGATGGCGGTCCGCATGTAGTCGGCGCGCAGGTTCTCGGCTATGGAGGTACGGGTGAGGCGCGCCACGTACGCCAGCGAGAGCGCGGCCAGCACGATGGCGGGCATCAGCAGCTGGTTGTAGTTGCTGTCGTCCTGGACGTTCGGTGTCATCCACCCGAGCTGGAAGGCGAAGACCAGCTTGAAGATGAAGCCGAGGACGAAGACCGGGACCGAGATCAGCAGCAGGGTGAAGATCAGCACCAGCGAGTCGGCGAGCTTGCCCGCCCGCATGCCGGCCCAGACACCGAGGGCGATGCCCACGACCAGTTCGATCGCGAAGGCGAGCGAGGCGAGCCGGATCGTCACCGGGAAGGCCTCGCCGAGCACGTCCCGCACCGGCCGACCGCTGGCGATCTGGTTGCCGAAGTCGAAGTGCAGGATGATGCCCGTCATGTAATCCCAGTACTGCTTCAGGATCGGCTGGTCGAGACCGAGGTCGTGACGGATCCGCGCCACGGTCGCCGGGTCCGCGCCCTTGTCGCCGAAGAGCGCCCGTACGGGGTCGCCGGGGAGGGCGTAGACCATGAGAAAGATAAGCAGAGTCGTCCCGATGAAAACCGGGATCATCTGGAGCAGTCGCCGCGCGACGTAACGCCCCATCGTGCCTCCATGTCAGTCGCTGTGGCAGCAGAGATGGGCCCTTCCCCCGTCCTCCTCTTCGGGAAGACGGGAGAAGGGCCCCCCAGCCGTTGCCTGCACCCCGCGCGTCCGACGTCTCCGTCAGCCCCGCGCCAGCGTGCTCACTACGCGATGGTTACTTCTTGACCTCGACGCCGGTGAGGATCGGGTCACCGTTCTGGGCGTACTGGACGTTGGTGACGTTCTCCGAGTAGCCGGCGTTGACCTTGTAGTACCAGAGCGGGATGGCGGGCATGAGCTCGACCATCTTCTTCTCGGCTTCCTGGTACTCCTTGACCGACTCGTCGAGCGTGGCCGCGGTGTCGGCCTTCTTGATCAGCGCGTCCAGCTCCTTGTTGGAGAAGCCGGACTGGTTGCCCGCCGAGGTGGTGCCGTAGAGGTCACGGATGAAGTTGGCGTTCACGGGGTAGTCGAGCACCCAGCCACTGCGGTAGATCGACTTGACCTCGTGGGCCTCACGGGCGTCCAGGTCGCTCTGGAAGTCGGCCTTGGAGTCGCCGGCGCACTTGATGCCCGTCGCGTTGGTGATGCTGTTGCAGACGGCCTCCACCCACTCCTTGTGGCCGCCGTCGGCGTTGTACTGGATGGAGATCTTGTTGCCGGGGACGCCGCCGCCGGCCTGGATGAGCTCCTTGGCCTTCGCGGGGTCGTACTTGAAGACGTCGCCGCCCACGTTGTCCTGGTAGCCCAGCACGCCCTTGGCGACGAAGCCGGTGGCGGGCTCACGGGTGCCCTGGAGCACGGTCTTGGTGATGGTGTCGCGGTCGATCGCCATCGACAGACCCTGGATGACCTTGGGGTCGACGTTCTTCCACTGCTTGGAGTAGAAGGCCGGGACGATGGACTGGATGGCGGAGTACGCCTGGTCCACGGCGCGGTCGCCGAGGTCGTCGCGGTAGACCGGGAGGTCCTTCGGGCCGATCTGACGCAGGACGTCGACGTTGCCGGACTTCAGGTCCTCGTACGCAGCCTCGAGGCCGGTGTAGTTCTTGAAGATCACACCGCCGTTCTTCGCCTTGTCCGGGCCCTTGTAGCCGTCGAAGCGCTTGACCTCGATCTGCTTCTTGTGGTCCCACTTGACGAACTGGTACGGGCCGTTGCCGACCGGGTTCTCGCCCGCGGCCTTCGGGTCCTTGTAGAAGGACTCCGGCAGCGGCGAGAACACCTCGTAACCGAGCTTGTACACGAAGTACGGGATCGGGGTGGTGAGCTCGATGGTGAAGGTCTTGTCGTCGACGACCTTCAGGCCGGACATGGCGTCGGCCTTCGGCTTCGCACCCTCCTTCTCGGGGTGGACGTCCGCGAAGCCCTTGATGTCGGCGAACCACGACGCGTTGGTCTGGGCGTTGTTGATGTTGGCGGCCCAGTTCCACGCCTTGACGTAGGACTCGGCGGTCACCGGGGTGCCGTCGTGGAAGGTCCAGCCGTCCTTCAGGGTGACCGTGAAGGTCTTGTTGTCCTTGGTGTCCACCGACTTGGCGTTCACCATGACGATGTTGCCCTTGGGGTCGTAGTCCACGAGCTGCGCGAACAGCGAGCGGACGACGATGCTGCCGTTGGACTCCATGGTGTTGGCAGGCTGCAGGGGGTTCTGCGGCTCGCCGACCTCGACGGAGAACTTGCCGTTGGGGTTGACGCCGCCAGCGTCGTTGCTGCTGCCCTTGTCACCACCGCCGCCACCGCAAGCGGTAGCAGCCATAGCGACGATGATCGCACCTGCGACCCAAGTGGCGCTCTTGGCACCGCGCATGGGTTTGCCTCCTCAGGAGTCACTGTTCTTACGTGAAAGGGCCGGCCTCACTGACACCCCTGACAGTGATACCGGTCACCTGTGCTCGTGAGTCGGCGCTCCCCATAAGCGCTTGGACCCATTGACCCGAGCTCAACGGCTCCAACTATCGGTCACGTTGGGCCTACGAACCACACACTTACGATCTCGTTTTGGTCACAACCGGTCCAAAACAATCCCGCAATTCGGACATTTAGATTGTAGACAGACACCGACGAAACGGACTTGTAACACAAGTACCGGTGAACGTCGTCCGGTATCCGGACGTCGCAGGACTGAAATCCGGTTGCCCTCAAAGCGCGTAGATTCCACGCGAATGTACGTGCCTGACGGGCCGACAGGGAACGAGCTGTCGCGCCCACGCCACTGGCGCAACCGCGACACATCGCCGCGCCGGGAACCGAACCGCGCGCAACGGGCGGAGCCCCGGTGAGTTCGGTCACAACCGGCCCGGAAAGGGCCCTCGATGTGACCGCCCTCACGGAGAACGGCGCTCCACGCACGCCGTGATCGACGTGGATGTCCCGTGATGTCGCATCCGCGCCGCACTCGTCCGGGAGCGGCCGCGAAGCGGCCCGGCGCCCCCGTGGGACGGGGACGGCCGGGCCGGTGTCCGCGCAACCGCCGAGGGTGCGGTCCGCGCCGCCGGCGCGGACCGCAGGGTCCTCAGCGCTTGGCGCGGGAGGCGGTGCGGCCGCGCTCCTTCTGGTCCAGGACGACCTTGCGGATGCGGACCGTCTCCGGGGTCACCTCGACGCACTCGTCGTCGCGGCAGAACTCCAGCGACTGCTCCAGGGAGAGCTTGCGCGGCGGGACGATCGCCTCGAACGAGTCGGCCGACGAGGACCGCATGTTCGTGAGCTTCTTCTCCTTGGTGATGTTGACGTCCATGTCGTCGGCGCGGGAGTTCTCGCCGACGATCATGCCCTCGTACACCTCGGTGCCCGGGTCGGTGAAGAGCACACCGCGCTCCTGGAGGTTCGTCATCGCGAAGGCGGTGACGGCACCGGCACGGTCGGCGACCAGGGAGCCGTTGTTACGGGTCACCAGGGGGCCGAACCAGGGCTCGTGGCCCTCGTGGATGGAGTGGGCGATACCCGTGCCGCGGGTGCCGGTCAGGAACTCGGTGCGGAAGCCGATCAGACCGCGGGAGGGCACGACGAACTCCATGCGGACCCAGCCGGAGCCGTGGTTGGACATGTTGTCCATCCGGCCCTTGCGGGTGCCCATGAGCTGCGTCACGGCGCCCATGTGCTCCTCGGGCACGTCGATGGTGATGCGCTCGACCGGCTCGTGGACCTTGCCGTCGACCTCGCGGGTGACCACCTGCGGCTTGCCGACGGTCAGCTCGAAGCCCTCCCGGCGCATGGTCTCGACGAGGATGGCCAGGGCCAGCTCACCACGGCCCTGCACCTCCCAGGTGTCGGGGCGCTCGGTCGGCAGCACGCGGAGGCTGACGTTACCGATCAGCTCGCGCTCCAGGCGGTCCTTGACCAGGCGGGCGGTGACCTTGCGGTCCTTGACCGCCGACTTGTCGGCGCCCTTGCCGCCGGGGCCACGGCCGACCAGCGGCGAGGTGTTCGCACCGATGGTCATGGAGATCGCCGGCTCGTCCACCGTGATCAGCGGCAGCGCGATCGGGTTCTCCGGGTCCGCCAGCGTCTCGCCGATGGTGATGTCGGCGATGCCGGCGACGGCGCAGATGTCGCCCGGGCCGGCCTTCTCGGCGGGCTTGCGGGTGAGCGCCTCGGTCATCATCAGCTCGGTGATGCGGACGTTCGCGATCGAGCCGTCACGCTTGATCCACGCGACCGTCTGGCCCTTCTTGAGCTCGCCCTGCTCGACGCGGAGCAGCGCGATACGGCCCAGGAAGTTGTCGGCGTCCAGGTTGGTGACGTGCGCCTGCAGCGGGGCGGCCTCGTCGTACACCGGGGCCGGGACGTGCTCCAGCAGCGTGGAGAAGAACGGCTCCAGGCTGTCGCTGTCGGCCGGGACGGTGCCGTTCTCCGGCTTGGTCAGCGAGGCCACGCCGTCCCGCGCGCAGGCGTAGACGATCGGGAACTCGATCTGGTCCTCGTCCGCGTCCAAGTCCAGGAACAGGTCGTACGTCTCGTTGACGACCTCGTCGATCCGGGAGTCCGGGCGGTCGGTCTTGTTGATGCAGAGGATGACCGGCAGCTTCGCGGCCAGCGCCTTGCGCAGCACGAAGCGGGTCTGCGGCAGCGGGCCCTCGGAGGCGTCCACCAGCAGCACGACCGCGTCGACCATCGACAGGCCGCGCTCGACCTCGCCGCCGAAGTCGGCGTGGCCGGGGGTGTCGATGATGTTGATCGTGATGGGTTCGCCGCCACCCTTGGGGTGGTACTTCACGGCCGTGTTCTTCGCGAGAATGGTGATGCCCTTCTCGCGCTCCAGGTCGTTGGAGTCCATCATCCGGTCGTCCAGATGCTGGTGCGCGGCGAAGGCTCCGGCCTGCTTGAGCATGGCGTCCACCAGCGTCGTCTTGCCGTGGTCGACGTGGGCGACGATGGCGACATTACGAATGTCGTTACGCGTGGGCATACTGGGGCGCTTCTCCCGGGTAGGTAGGTGGGGCGGCGTGCCCTCGTCGGCACACCTAGCCCGCCGGGCGAGTCAAGCCACGGCCTCACCCCATGGTACGGGGCCCGGGCGGCAAGGGCCGCCCGGGCATGATCGTCCCGGGTCGGTCGGGGCCGGGCCGCCTCCCCGATCCGCAGGGCGGGGGGAGGACGGCACCTCGCACGGTGGAAGCGCGGGCCCGGCCACCGTGACGGACGTCACGTGTGCGGCCCTACTTCCTGAAGCCGATGTCCTGGAAGCGCGGCGTCGCGAAACCGAAGGCACCCGCGTTGAGGACGTCCTTGCGCAGGGCGACCAGCTCGGGGCGCTGGTAGAGGGGGATGGAACCCGCGGCCGCCCAGATCCGGGCGTCGGCGCGGGCGGCGAAGTCCCGGGCCTCGGCCGGGTCGAGCTCGCCGGCGGCCTGGTCGAAGAGCTGGTCGATGAGGTCGGTGCCGACCCGGGGGTAGTTCTGCTCGACCACCAGGGAGCCGTCCGGCGCGGGCTCGGGCTTGGCGAAGATCGGGCGGGTGTCGGTCGCCGGGAAGGCCGTGCCGGGCCAGCCGTACAGGGCGAGGTCGAAGTCGCCGGCCGCGATGTGGTCGCGGAAGAAGCTGTCGTCGGAGACCCGCTGCAGCTCGGTGCGCACGCCGATGCCGGAGAGCATCGTGGCGATGCGCTCGCCGACCGTGTTCAGGGTCGCCGAGGACTTGGGCAGGACGAAGCGCAGCGTCAGCGCCTTGCCGTTCTTGCGCAGCACCGTCTTGTCCGGTTCGACGACGCTGACCTCGACCTTGTGCGCGGGCGCCGCCTGGTTGCGTTCCGCCGCCCCGGCACCGCCGCCGCCCGCCCCGGCCCCGGGGTCCAGGGCGGTGCGCTGCCAGCCCGCGTCGGCGAGCAGGGCGCGGGCGGCCTTCGTGTCGGACGTGCCCAGGGCCGAGCTGTGGTCGGCGTACCCGGCCTGGGTGAGCAGCAGCAGGTGGTTGCCGAGCGGTTCGTCGGGCAGGCCGAGGGGCGCCAGCACCGCCTTGGCGATGGCCCGGCGGTCCACCGCGCGGGCCACGGCGTGCCGCACCTGCTCGTCGGCGAGCGGCCCGGTGGAACCGTTGAGGGCGAGCTGCGTGTAGGAGGCGGCGCGCGTCCGGTAGACGGCCACGTGCTTGCCGGTCACGTCACGGTCGACCTCGGCCACGTCCAGCGCGCCGGAGGCCAGGTCGGCGGCCCGCTGGTGGGCGGGCGTGGCGGCGAGGACCAGCTGGGACAGCTTGGCGCGGTCGCCCCACCACTTGGTGTTGCGGACCAGCGTGACGGACTTCCCGCTCGCGCTGCGGACGGCGAAGGGCCCGCCGGCCACCGGCAGCTCGCGGCGCGCCCCCTCGTTGAAGGCCTTGGCGGTGCCGGTGACGGCCTTGGGGTACAGCGGGGTGAACAGCGACTGCCAGTCCGCGTACCGCTTCTCGAAGGTGACCTTCACCTCGTGCGCGTCCTTGCCGGCCTTGACCGAGGAGATCCGGTCGTACCCGGCGTTGCGCGCGGTCCAGTAGGCGTCCTCGGTGCCGCGCAGCGCCTTCCACTGGGCGGCGAAGTCGGCGGCGCCGATCGGGCGGCCGTCGCTCCAGACCGCCTTGGGGTTGAGCCGGTACGACACGACCTGCTGCGGCTCGCTCCGCACCACCGTGGCCGACCGCAGCAGGTCGGTGTCCAGGTACGGGCGGCCCTTCCCGTCCAGCCGGAAGGCGGCGGGCAGCACGGCCGCGGCGACCAGGGCGGTGGCGTCGTTCGCCCCGGACTGGAACGCGTTCAGGGTGCCGGGCGCCGCGTCCACGGCCCAGCGCAGGGTGCCTCCGTCGCGCACCCCGTCCCGGGGCGCCGAGGCGAGGTCGGTCCCTGCGAGGGGGTCGTCCTTGCCGGCGGAGCACCCGGCGGAGGCGGCGACCACGGCGGCGAGTGCCACGGCGGTCGCGGAGCGGATCAAGGTGGCGCTGCGGGCCATGCGTGCGTACCTCCGCGAGGGGGCCATGATCACAGGACGGCCTATTTGCCGCTTATCGCACCTACTGAAAGCCATTCCGCGACCGCGGACGCCGTCGACACGTCGCGTGCCCCCGCCTCCCACCCGCCCGGCGCAACGCCTGCGCGGGCCCCGGCCCCGTGCGCCGGACACCACCCCCGCACGGGTGCGCGGCCTTCGGGGGAATCACGCGCCACGGCGCGTTCGCACCGGGCGCGCGCCACCCGTAGGTGGGACGATCCCTGCAGATCTCTTCCCAAGCGCGACTGTGACGCGCGACACTCGCTTGGCGTTAGCGTCGTGCACCCGCAACGTGGCGGAGGTGAGGACAGCCATGTCCCTGCAGGACGAACTTGCATCGGTACAACGCCGGCTGGATGAACTGGGCCGGGCCGTGTCCAAGCTGGAGCAGCACGTCGGCGACAGCCTGGACATGAGGCGTGTCCGTGCCGACACCAAGCACCTCAGCGACGACCTCGCGCTGCTGCGCGACAGCGTCGGCACCACCCCGGCCGGGCAGAAGGCGCGGCAGGAGATGGTGACGATCCCGGATACGCCGTACGACCCCAGTCTCTGGTCCGGCGCGGAAGACGAAGGGCTGGGGGCGCCGGACCGCCGAGCGCCCTAGGAGTAGTCCTTGGCCACCGACACACAACCGCCCGCTCCACCGACACCACCCGCTCCACCCGCGCGCCACGGCGTCCTTTCCGCCGGGCGCGCGGCCATTCCGGCACGACACCTGCGCACCGACCGCTGGTGGCTGCAGCCGCTGCTCACCGCGCTCGGCCTGGGCGCCTTCGTCGTCTACTCGACGTGGCGGGCCTTCGCGAACGCGCACTACTACGCCGAGCCGTACGTCTCGCCGTTCTACTCGCCCTGCCTGGGCTCGAACTGCGTGGACATGCCGCTCGGCGCACGCTGGCCGCTGTTCGGCGACTGGTGGGGGCTGTCCCCCGCCCTGCTGGTGCTGATCTTCCCGCTGGGCTTCCGGCTGACCTGCTACTACTACCGCAAGGCGTACTACCGCGGCTTCTGGGCCTCGCCACCCGCCTGCGCGGTGGCCGAGCCGCACGAGAAGTACACCGGTGAGACGCGGTTCCCGCTGATCCTGCAGAACATCCACCGGTACTTCTTCTACTTCGCCATCCCGGTCGCCGGGATCCTGACCTACGACGTCGTGCTCGCCTTCCGGGACGAGCACGGGGCGTGGGGCCACATGGGCCTCGGCACCCTGGTGCTGCTGGTGAACATCGCCCTGATCTGGGCGTACACCTTCTCGTGCCACTCCTGCCGGCACATCGTCGGCGGCCGGCTGCGGCACTTCTCCCGGCATCCGGTGCGCTACCGCATGTGGACCTGGGTGGGGAAGCTCAACTCCCGCCACATGCTGCTGGCCTGGCTGTCGCTGGTGAGCGTGGCGCTCGCCGATCTCTATGTCTACCTGGTCGCCAGTGGGGCGTTCGACGATCCGAGGTTCTTCTGATGGCACAAGTCGAACGGCACGCGTACGACGTCGTCGTGGTCGGCGCGGGCGGGGCGGGGCTGCGCGCCGCCATCGAAGCGCGCGAGCAGGGCATGCGCACCGCCGTGATCTGCAAGTCGCTCTTCGGCAAGGCGCACACGGTGATGGCCGAGGGCGGCATCGCCGCGAGCATGGCCAACGTCAATCCGCACGACAACTGGCAGGTCCACTTTCGCGACACCATGCGCGGCGGGAAGTTCCTCAACCAGTGGCGGATGGCGGAACTGCACGCCCGCGAGGCGCCGGACCGGGTGTGGGAGCTGGAGACCTGGGGGGCGCTCTTCGACCGCACGAAGGACGGGAAGATCTCCCAGCGCAACTTCGGCGGTCACGAGTACCCGCGCCTGGCGCACGTCGGCGACCGTACGGGCCTGGAGCTGATCCGCACCCTCCAGCAGAAGATCGTCTCGCTGCAGCAGGAGGACTACCGGGAGCACGGGGACTACGAGGCCCGGCTGAAGGTCTTCCAGGAGTGCACGGTCACCCGGGTGCTCAAGGACGGCGACCGCGTCTCCGGGATCTTCGGCTACGTCCGCGAGTCGGGGCGCTTCTTCGTCGTCGAGGCGCCGGCCGTGGTGCTGGCGACCGGCGGCATCGGCAAGTCCTTCAAGGTGACGTCGAACTCCTGGGAGTACACCGGCGACGGGCACGCACTGGCGCTGCTGGCCGGGGCACCGCTGATCAACATGGAGTTCGTGCAGTTCCACCCGACGGGGATGGTCTGGCCGCCGTCGGTGAAGGGCATCCTCGTCACCGAGTCGGTGCGCGGCGACGGCGGGGTGCTGCGGAACTCCGAGGGCAAGCGGTTCATGTTCGACTACGTCCCGGACGTCTTCAAGGAGAAGTACGCCCAGAGCGAGGACGAGGGCGACCGCTGGTACGAGGACCCGGACAACAACCGCCGGCCCCCGGAACTGCTCCCCCGCGACGAGGTGGCCCGCGCCATCAACTCCGAGGTCAAGGCCGGCCGTGGTTCCCCGCACGGCGGGGTCTTCCTGGACGTGTCGACCCGGCTGCCGGCCGAGGTCATCCGGCGCAAACTGCCCTCGATGCACCACCAGTTCAAGGAGCTGGCGGACGTCGACATCACCGCCGAGGCCATGGAGGTCGGCCCCACCTGCCACTACGTGATGGGCGGCGTGGACGTCGACCCGGACTCGGCTGCGGCGACCGGGGTGCCCGGGCTGTTCGCGGCCGGCGAGGTGGCCGGCGGCATGCACGGCTCCAACCGGCTGGGCGGCAACTCGCTCTCGGACCTGCTGGTCTTC
The DNA here is from genome assembly GCF_033792805.1 of Streptomyces sp. PA03-1a. Lineage (NCBI taxonomy): Bacteria > Bacillati > Actinomycetota > Actinomycetes > Kitasatosporales > Streptomycetaceae > Streptomyces > Streptomyces sp. PA03-1a. The sequence goes on along the minus strand of NZ_JARAVO010000010.1, from coordinate 10,843 downwards.
GGGCGCCGGGCGGGCCTGCACGCGGCGCAGTACGCGGCCGGGACCGGCGGCACGCGTCCGGCCGTCGCGGAGTGGCAGGTCGACGCCGCCGCGGCGGAGGCGCTGCGGCCGTTCAGCGCGGAGGCCGGGGCCGTGCCGGACGAAGTCCCGGAGAACCCGTACACGCTCCACCAGGAACTGCAGCAGACCATGAACGACCTGGTCGGCATCATCCGCCGGCAGGGCGAGATGGAGGAGGCGCTGACCCGGCTGGACGCGCTGCGGGTACGGGCCCGGCGTGCCGGCGTCGAGGGGCACCGGCAGTTCAACCCGGGCTGGCACCTCGCCATCGACCTGCGGAACATGCTGCTGGTCAGCGAGTGCGTGGCCCGGGCGGCGCTGGAGCGCACGGAGTCCCGGGGCGGCCACACCCGCGACGACCACCCGGAGATGGACCGCCGCTGGCGCAAGCTCAACCTGGTCTGCGAACTGGCCGAGCCGGCGGACGCGTTCGGCGAGGTGTCGGTCACGCGGCGCGAGATGGACCCGATCCGGCCCGACCTGCTCGCGCTCTTCGAGAAGGACGAGTTGCTGAAGTACCTGACGGACGAGGAGCTGGACCGGTGAGCACGTACACGGCGCACTTCAGGGTCTGGCGTGGCGACGCGGACGGCGGCGGGCTGCAGGACTACCAGGTCGAGGTCCACGACGGCGAGGTGGTCCTCGACATCATCCACCGGCTGCAGGCGACCCAGGCGGGCGACCTGGCGGTGCGGTGGAACTGCAAGGCCGGAAAGTGCGGCTCGTGCAGTGCGGAGGTCAACGGCAGGCCGCGGCTGATGTGCATGACCCGCATGTCGGTGTTCGGCCGGGACGAGACCATCACGGTCACGCCGATGCGGACCTTCCCCGTGGTGCGGGACCTGGTGACGGACGTGTCCTTCAACTACGAGAAGGCGCGGGAGGTGCCGTCCTTCGTCCCGCCCGAGGGCGTGGCGCCGGGCGAGTACCGGATGCTCCAGGAGGACGTGGAGCGCTCGCAGGAGTTCCGCAAGTGCATCGAGTGCTTCCTGTGCCAGGACACCTGCCACGTGGTCCGTGACCACGAGGAGAACAAGAAGGCGTTCGCCGGTCCGCGCTTCCTGATGCGGGTGGCGGAGCTGGACATGCACCCGCTGGACGCGGCGGAGGAGCAGGGCCTGGACCGCAAACGGTCCGCCCAGGACGAGCACGGGCTCGGCTACTGCAACATCACCAAGTGCTGCACCGAGGTCTGCCCCGAGCACATCAAGATCACCGACAACGCGCTCATCCCCCTCAAGGAGCGCGCGGTGGACCGCAAGTACGACCCGCTGGTCTGGCTCGGCAACAGGATCCGGCGCAGGAGCTGACCCCTGCGGTGCTCCCCCGCGGTGGAGGCGCTGCTCAGAAGAGGCTGAGCAGCGCCTCTATCGTGTCCTCGCCGGTGCTGCCCTCGCCGTCCGAGGGCAGGTCCAGCTCGAACCAGACGGTCTTGCCCCGGTGGGTGCGCCGGGAACCCCAGCGGGTGCTGAGCAGGGAGACCAGCTGCAGTCCGCGGCCGCCCTCGTCGGTGGCCCGGGCGCGTCGGCGGCGCGGCTGGGCGAGCGCGTCGTCCCAGACCTCGCACACCAGGGTGCGGTCGCGCAGCAGGCGCAGCCGGATGTCGCCCTGGCCGTGCCGCAGGGCGTTGGTGACCAGTTCGCTGACGAGCAGTTCGGTGGTGTCGACCAGCGCGGCCAGGCCCCAGGCGACCAGGCAGTCGCGGGCGAGCTCGCGGGCGCGGGCCACCGAACGGGGGTTGGGCTCCAGCGTCCAGTCCCCCACGGAGTCCTCGGGCAGGCCGTGGACGCGCGCCATGAGCAGGGCGATGTCGTCCTCGCCGTGGGCGGTGTCGAGCCGGGCGAGTATGTGGTCGCAGACGTCCTCCAGCGGGCGCTGGGGTTCGTCGAGCGCGGCACGGAAGGCGCGCAGGCCCTCGTCGAGCGGGTGGTTGCGGGACTCGACGAGACCGTCGGTGTACAGGGCCAGGAGGGCGCCGTCCGGCAGGTCGACCTCGACCTCCTCGAAGGGCTCGCCGCCGACGCCCAGCGGCATGCCGGTGGGCACCTCCAGCATCATGGCCTGCTCGCCGGGTTCGACCAGGACCGGCGGCAGGTGGCCGGCGTTGGCGATGGTGACCCGCCGGGTGATGGCGTCGTAGACGGCGTAGACGCAGGTGGCGAGGTAGACCTCGGACAGGTCCGAGCCGTCGGCCTCCTTGCCGCGCCGGTTGCTGCGGCCGTCGCCGCTGCCCCCGAGGCCGCGGGCGACCTCGTCGAGGGCGGAGAGCACGTCGGCGGGCTCGATGTCCAGGAGCGCCAGGGTGCGTACGGCGGTGCGCAGCTCGCCCATGGCGACGGCGGCGCGCAGTCCGCGGCCCATGACGTCGCCCACGACGAGCGCGGTGCGGTGGCCGGGGAGCTCGATGACGTCGAACCAGTCGCCGCCGACCTCGGTCTCCATGTTGCCCGGCAGGTAGCGGCAGGCGATGTCGAGTCCGGCGGCCTCGGGGTTGCCGGGCGGGAGGAGGCTGCGCTGCAGGATGAGGGCGCGTTCGTGCTCGCGCCGGTAGAGCCGGGCGTTGTCGATGAAGACGGCGGCGCGGGCGGCGAGTTCCTCGGCGAGCATCCGGTCGCGCTCGGAGAACGGTTCGCTGCCCTTGGCGCGGGCGAACTGGACCAGGCCCAGGACGGTGTCGCGGGCGACGACGGGCACGGCGAGGGTGGACTGCACCAGGCCCCCGCCGAGTTCGCCGAGCTCCACCTCCGGATCGCCGCCGTCGGCGCCTATGACCTGGGTCTGGGCGGTGCGCAGGGCGCCCGCCCAGGGGGAGTTGAAGGGGTAGCGGTGGACGGCGCCCACGGAGACCGGGCCGCCCGTGTGGCCGCCGTCCAGGGGGGCGACGGGCGCGTCGGAGACGGCGCTTGCGAAGGCGACCCGGCGGACCTCGCCGCTGCCGTCCGCGGTGCCGACCGGGCCCTCCTCGCCGACCAGGAGCGCCTGGTAGAGGTCGACGGAGGCCAGGTCGCAGAAGTGCGGCACGGCGACGTCGAGCAGTTCGCGGGCGGTGGTCTCCAGGTCCAGGGAGCTGCCGATGCGCCGGCTGGCCTCGTTGAGCAGGGCCAGGTTGCGCCGGGTGTGCGCGGCCTCCCGCTCGGCGCGCTGGCGTCCCGTGACGTCCTGGGCGAGGCCGGCGACGCCGATGGGGCGGCCGCTGCCGCTGTGCAGCCGGTACAGCGAGATCGCCCAGCGCCTGCGGTTGTTGGCGCCGGACCCCGAGGAGACGGTGCCGACGATCGTCATGTCGAGCACCGGGTCGCCGCTGTCGAGCACCTGCTTGAGCGCGGCGGTGAGCCGGTCCGCCTCGACGCGGGAGAGGAAGTCGTGCGGGGTGCGGCCCCGGTGGTCGCCGGGGCTGCGGCCGAAGACGGTGGCGAAGCGCTGGTTGACGCGGAGCAGCTTGAGGTTGGTGTCGAAGAGGATGAAGCCCATCGGCGACTGGCCGAACACCGCCTGCGAGGAGGCGAGATCGGTCTCGATCTGACGCAGGACGCGGACGTCCACGGCGATGCAGAGCGCCCCGCGCCCGCCGGTCTCGCTCCGCGAGGGCATGACGTAGACCTCGGCCAGGCCCTCCTGGCCGGCTTTGTCGCGGTACGGCACGGTGCCGATCCACTCGCGCCCGTCGAGGATCTCCGCGATGCGCTCGTGCGCCCGGGTACGCCGGTCCTCGGGGACGAAGGCGGTGATCGGGTCCTGGCCCAGCGCCTCGGAGGCGGGTACGCCGAAGAACTCCTCGGCGCGCTCGCTCCACTGCTCGATCCGCCCGTCGGGGCCGAGGGAGAACGAGGCCACCCGGATGTAGTCGTAGAGGGAGCCGGGCGGACTGGACTGCCAGGCGCTCTGTGTCACGGCCTCAGGGTTCCGGGGCCCAACAACCCCCGACGGCTCATCGTTCACGCCCGACCCCTCCAGCTCACACATACGGACCGGCTGGTGCCGAGTATTCAGCATTACCCCCGTTCCGCACATGCACTTGTCGATCACAGCATCATCTCGAGGCGTACGAATTCCGCCGACGCCCCACTTCAACTACCCTGCTCCGGCCCGCCGAACCGTGCGTGACCGGTCATCCGCGCGGGCCGCCCGGGGCGGTCACCGGGGCGGGGAGGGCGAGCTCGAACCAGACCGTCTTCCCCAGCGGCCCGTGCCGCGTGCCCCAGCGACGGGAGGTGCGGGCGACCAGTTGCAGCCCGCGGCCGCCCTCGTCCTCCTCGCCCGCGGCGCGCCGGCGGGGCGGGTCGGGCAGCGGATCGGAGACCTCGACCAGCAGCGAGGTGCCGCGCACCATGCGCACGCCGATGGGTCCGCGGGCGTACCGCAGGGAGTTGGTGACGAGTTCGCTGACGAGCAGCACGGTGACGTCGGTGAGGTCGCGCAGCCCCCAGTCCCGGAGGGTCTCCCGTACCTGGCGCCGGGCACGGCGGACGGCGCTCGGCTCGGCCGCGAACGTCCAGTGGGCGGTGCTGCCCTCCGGGAGGCCGCCGAGGCGGGCCATGAGCAGGGCCACGTCGTCGGGTTCACGGCCGTGGGCGAGGGTGGCCAGCAGGTCGTCGCAGGCCTCCTCCAGGGAGCGCAGCGGACGGCGGGCGAGCACCGACCGGAGCCGGTCCATGCCGATCCCGATGTCCTCGCCGCGCGCCTCGACCAGGCCGTCGGTGTAGAGCACGAGGACGGAGGAGTCGGGCACGTCGAGCTCGACCGACTCGAAGTCCACGCCGCCGACGCCCAGCGGCACCCCGGCCGGGGAGTCCAGCAGCCGGGCCCGGCCGCCCCCGTGGGCGCCGGGCTCCACCAGGACCGGCGGCGGGTGCCCGGCGCGGGCCACGACGAGCCGCCGGGTGGAGGGGTCGTAGACGGCGTAGACGCAGGTCGCGGTCCAGCCCTCGGCGGTGCCCGCGGCCAGGTCGTCGCCGAGGTCGTCGACGCGGCGCAGCAGTTCCTCCGGCGCCATCTCCAGGGCGGCAAGGGTCCGTACGGCGGTGCGCAGCCGGCCCATCGTGGCGGCGGCGCGCAGCCCGTGGCCGATGACGTCCCCGACCACGAGGGCGACCCGGCCGCCGGCGAGCGGGATGACGTCGAACCAGTCCCCGCCCGCCGCCGCCCCGGTGCTGCCGGGGACGTAGCGGAAGGCGAGGTCGACGCCGGGCGGCTCGGGCACGCTCTGCGGCAGCAGGCTGCGCTGCAGCATCAGGGCGCCCTCGCGTTCGCGGATGTAGAGGCGGGCGTTGTCCAGGGCGGCGGCGGAGCGGTCGCACAGTTCCATGGCGAGGGCGACGTCGTCGGCGTCGAAGGGTTCGCGCCCGCCGGCGCGGCTGACGACCAGCAGCCCGAGGACGATGCCGCGGGCCCGCAGCGGGGCGACCATCAGCGAGTGGATGCCGAGGTCCAGGGCGGCCTGCACCTTGGGGTCGCCCGGGAAGGTGGCGACGGTGTCGCGCAGTTCGTCCGCGCTGCGCACCAGGGCGGGCCGCGCACTGTGCAGCACGGAGCCGAAGACGGACGCCCGGTCGACCTGGATGACCTTGCCGATGCCGATCATCCGGTCGACCAGGGGGCCCTCCTTGGCCGCCCCGATGCCGAGCTGGCGCATCTCGGTGCGCTCCCCGTACGGGGCGCCGGGCAGCTCCCCGCCGTCCGGCACGGCCGCGTGCAGGATCACCCCGCTGTAGTCGCTGAACCGCGGCACGACGGTCCTGGCCAGTTCCTCGGCGATCCGCCGTACGTCCAGCAGGTCCGCCAGGCGTGAGCCGACGTCGTTGAGCAGCGCCAGCCGGCGCCGGGCCCGCTCGATCTTCTCGGCGCTCTGCTGGCGCTCCGTCACGTCCATCACGGTGCAGCTGATGCCCAGCACCCGGCCCGCCCGGTCCTCCAGCCGGTGGTACGACACCGAGCGCCACCCCCCGGCCGGGCCCGGCACCACGACGTCGATGACCGCGCGCCCGGTGGCCAGCACGTGCCGCTGGAGGGTGGCGAGCTCGTCGGCGGCCTCGGCGGCCACGATCTCCTCGACGCGGTGCCCGAGGGTGTCCTGGGCGGGGACGCCGTTCATCCGCGCCAGGGCCTCGTTGACACGGACGTAGCGCAGCTCGGTGTCGAAGATCGCGACGCCGAGGGGCGAGGAGCCGAAGAGCGAGTCCAGTGCCGCCAGGTCGTGCTCCATGCTGCGGATCCGGCTGGTCTCGGCGATCGACACCAGGACGAAGGGCCGGCCGTCGCCGTCCACGAGGAGCGAGGCGCGCGCCTCGACCTGCACCTGGTGGCCGTCGCGGTGCCGGACGGAGAGGATGCCCTCCCAGCGGCCGGTGCGCAGCAGCTCGGCGAGGATGCGTTCGGCGGGACCGGGGCGGGGCACGGAGGCCGTCCGGCGGGCGGCGGGCGGTGTCCTCCACGGCCGGCCGTCCTCGCCGGGGCCGATCAGGGCGGAGACCCGGCGGCCCACGATGTGCTCGCCCGCCCAGCCGAGCATCTCCTCCGCGAGCGGGCTCCAGAGCAGGACGCGGCCGGAGGTGTCGAGCATGACCACGGCCAGCCGCAGTGTGTCCAGGAGCCTCCCCGAAGCGGTGGGCCCGCCCGGCGCCGGTCCCGCGGGTCCGGGCTGGAGACCGGCGTGGGCACGTCCGTGCCCGGCCGGGGACTCGGGGGGTCCCGGGTCCTCGCCCTTGCCTGTGCCGTCCTCGCTCCCGCTCACGTGTGGGGACCCCAGACCATTGCAGGGCCACCGGCTCAGGGCCGGCCGACCGTCGGCGGATCAATCCCCCCATACCCGATATTCCGCGCCGCATATCCGTCCTGGCGCGCCGTGGGGCGGTCCCGGGGAAGCCGGGTCGGTCAGCCCGGGGTCGGCCCCTGGACGGCCCGGGCCGCCGCCCAGGCGGCCGCGGGACGGTCCTGGTCGAGCCAGTCGACCTCGTCGAGACGGTCGGGGGTGAGCCAGCGCAGCTCGTCGTGGTCCTCCAGCGGCCGGGGCTCCCCGGACAGGATGCGGGCCGTCCACACCTGCAGGACGTAGCCGCGACCCAGTGGCCATTCGCCGGGGACCCGCTCCAGCGCCTCGGCCTCCACGCCCAGTTCCTCGCGCAGCTCACGGGTCAGCGCCTGCGGCGCCGTCTCCCCGGGTTCGAGCTTGCCGCCGGGCAGTTCCCACCGCCCCGCCAGCTCCGGCGGCGCACTGCGCCGCGCCGCGAGCAGCCTGCCCCGGTCGAGCACGGCCGCGCCGACCACCACCGTCACGTCGTGCGTCGTCATGGGCGGCACCCTATCCGTGGCGGCTGTCCGCGGCGGCCGTCGGTGGACGGCTACGACGCGCGGCGGTCGATCCGCTCGATGAGGTACAGCTGCTTGTGGCCGCGCGCGTCCAGGGTGTCGGCGACATGTTCGGCCTCCTGCCGGGTGGCGTAGCGGCCGACCCGGTATCGGTTGCCGTTGTCGTCCTGACGTATGACGACCCAGACCAGCTCGCTCATCGGATGTCCTCCAGGTGCGCCACGTTGGCCCGGTCGTCGTCCTCGCCGCTCGGGACGCCGGCGAACCAGGCGTCGAGGATCTCCTTGAGCAGGGGCTCGCTGGTCAGACGCAGGCTCAGGGCGAGGGCGTTGGCGTCGTTCCACTTGCGGGCGCCGTCCGCGGAGTAGGCGTCGACGCACAGGGCGGCACGGACGCCGGACACCTTGTTGGCGGCGATGGCGGCCCCCGTGCCCGTCCAGCAGCACACGACGGCCTGGTCCGCGCGGCCCTCCGCGAGGTCCCGGGCGGCGCTCTCCGCGCTCCACGCCCAGTCCTTGCGGTCGCCGGCGCGCAGGGCGCCGTAGGCGATCACGGTGTGGCCGCGGCGGCGCAGTTCGTCGACGACCAGCCGCGCAACGGGCTCGTCCATGTCCGAGGAAACGGCGATGCGCATATGCCGGAGCCTACGCCCGAACGTGACGCGCCGGACACGTTCGGGCAGTATTCGACTCGATCGGGCCATGTTCGATTGGGAGTTGACTCAGAAGGGGCTCTTGTCCGCGCCTCGCGCGCATCGGCGCGCGCCCCGGAGCCGCCCTGCACACCCCGCGCACCGCCGGCGCCCCGCGCCCACGCGGCCCACCAGCGGATTTGCGGACACCGGCGCGGAAGCGGCGCTGCCCGCCTCGCCCGGCGCCCGGGCGGCGTCACTTCACCGGCATCCGGTACGACACCCGGTAGCGGTCGGCCGGGATGACGATGTCCGCGGTCTCGACGGGGAGCCCGGAGGCGTAGTACGTCCGGTGGATCTCGATGACCACGTGACCGGGCACCCCGCCCAGCACCGCGGTCTCCTCGGCGAGTCCTGGCCGGGCGCCGACGTCCTCGGCCACGTTGTCGACCACGACGTCGAGCGCGGCCATGCGATCCACCACGCCCTGACCGGCCAACGGGCCCTCCTCCGGTAGCAGGACGGGCGAGCGGCCGGTCACCGACAGCGGCTCCCAGGAGGTGGCCATCATCATCGGCTCGCCCTCCGTCCGGTAGAGGTACCGCGTGCGCATCACGCGGTCGCCCGGCTTGATGCCGAGCCGCTCCGCGACGCGCGCGTTCGCCGCCTCCTGGAAGCTGTTCGACTCCCAGGTGCCCTTGAAGCCCTCGTCGGCCTGCTCCTGCCGGAACGGCGTCGCCTGGCCGCTGCCCGGCCGGTAGCCGGTGCGCACGACCAGCCGCGGGTCGGGGCGTTCGCGCACGTACGTGCCCGAGCCGGACCGGCCCTCGACGAAGCCCTCGGCCATCAGCACCTTGCGGGCCTCCAGGGCGACGGTGTCCGACACCCCGTACTCCGCCCTGATGCGGGCCTGCGAGGGCAGGCGGGTGTGCGGAGGGAGGCTGCCGTCGAGGATCTTGCGGCGGAGATCCTCGGCGACGCGCAGGTACGCGGGCTGCTCACCGAAAGGCACGTGCCCCTCCCTCGGGTTGACTGTGTGCAACAGCTTGACAACTCAGGGTTGCCACCCGCAAGCCTTCCGCAAGGCTTTACCCGTGTCGCGTCACCCGGGCAGCAGATCGAAGGCCGCGAGCACCACCCGTGCGTGCTGCTCCGCCTGCTGGCGCACCGGGATCCAGCGGGCCCGGTGGGCGGTCTCGTACGCCTCGCACCAGTCCGCCACCAGCCCCTCCAGCAGTTCACGCACGGCCACCAGCGGGGTCGGCCCGTGGTCCACGGTACGGACCACCCGCAGCAGCATCGCGGCGGCGCGCAGCGGCAGTCGCTGCGCGTAGATCTCGACGCTGCTGACCCGCGCCCGGGTCATCGCGGGCAGCGGCGGCGCGGCCGCGGTGCGCAGGGCCGGGTCCCAGTCCGCGGCCAGCGCCGGGCCGACCGCGACGATCTCCCGCGCCGCGCGCAGCAACGGCCCGCCGTCCCCGGGCAGGTGCGGGCCCACCTCCCCGATGAGCCCGCCGACCAGCAGGCTCGCGCGGCGCAGCGCCTCCCCCGCCGTGCGCAGCGCGCCGTCGGCACCCGGGTGCGGCGAGGTGTCGGCGGCGCGGTCGCACGCCCACATGGGCACCTCGACGATCGCGGTGACCCCGCCGTACCGGTGGGCGTACGTCCAGGTCGAGTTGGAGGCGTCCTCGCGCGGGCCGCCGGGCGGCGGCAGCACGTACACCCCCGGGCCGGGGCTCGGCCAGTGGAAGGCGTCGGAGGAACCGGCCTCCAGGGGGATGTCGAACTCGGCGGCGGACTTGGCGATCCGCTCCGCGAGCCGTGGGATCTCCCGGGTCACCTGGATGAAGGTGCCGCCCACGTCGATGCCGTGCAGCGAGCACTGCAGCACCGGCCGCAGCTCGTCGATGACCCCGATCAGCGCGCGGGTCTCGGGCAGTGCGCCGTCCAGCGTGCCGTCGTCCGGCAGCCACTCGGGCTGCTCGGCGGCGCGCGGGCGGAAGAAGTGCCGGTAGTGGCCGAGCATGGTGAACCGGGCGTCGGGGACGGCCTCGTTGAGCCGGGCGCCGTCCGGGTCCGCGCAGAGCAGGAAGTGCCAGGCGGCGTCGGCCCCGTCCCGCAGCACGGGGTCGGCGGTGACCCGCCGGGCCAGCAGCAGCACGGTGGCACCGCCGACCATCTCGTTGGCGTGCGGGCCGGCCACGACCAGGACGTTGCGCGATCCGTGCCCGACCGAGAGCAGCAGCAGCGGCTCCCCGGCCCGGGAGAGGCCCACCGTCCGCAGCCGGCAGACGTCGGGCCGGCGGAGCGCCAGGGCCCTGGCCTCCGCGGCGACCTCGTCCACGGTCGGGTAGCGCTCGCCGACAGCGGTCTCCCCCGGAGATGTCATGCAGCCCCCCGCATCGGTCCCTACGGTCAGGTTCGGATTGTTCCAATCCGTACGGAGCCGGGGCTAGAGCGCGTCGGGCGGCTGTCGGACCCGACACGGCGAAGGGGTACGGCTGCTGACGCAGCCGTACCCCTTCTCCGCCCGGCGGGTGCCGGTGCGCGGTCAGTGCCGGCCGGCGGCCTGACGGCGACGGGTCGCGAGGACCACACCGCCACCGGCGGCCAGCAGCACGGCCGCGGCGGCCGAGATCATGCCCACGTTGCTGCTGCCGGTCTCGGCGAGGTCACCCGAGCCGCCGTTGGGGGACTCGGAGGTCGCGGCCTCGACGGACTCGGACGCCGAGGCGGACGCCGACGCCGACTCCGAGGCCGGGGCGGTGGCCGAGGGGGTCTCGGTCGCGGCGGGGGTGGTCTCCTCGCCGCGACCGAGACCCCCTCGGCTGTCTCTTATTAACATCT